>PUKG01000287.1 GCA_003550445.1 Halobacteroidaceae bacterium | reverse complement strand
GCACGGATTGATGAGGCTTCAAAAAACATCATTCCCGGTGCGGAGCAAAAGGTACGGGAGCTTAACGCAAAAATACTTGCCGCTGAAGAGCGGGTAAAATCAGAAACGGATGCGCTAAATAGCGGCTGGTGGGAGAAGGAAAAGGCACGGCTTAATTTTGCCGTTGTCGAGGCGCAAGCTGAGATGATGGAGCAAAAGAACGGGATTCAGAAGGAAATTGACAAGGCCGAGGCCGAGGTTAGAAAGGAAGAGCGTAAGGCCGCGAGTCTGGCAGACCGCGAAATTCAAAACCTGCAAGACCATATTACCGGGGAGGCGCGAGAAGTCTCCGACAAGGAAAATCAAAAAAGAATTTCAAACGGTATTATTGAGAGTAATACTAATGAGATTTCCCGCAAAGAGCGGGCGGTTCAGGAGTTCCGGGAAAAATACATAAGGATTTCAGAGCGTGAATTAACTTCTGAATGTTATGCTTGCGGACAGGCGTTGCCGGATGATAAAATTAAAGAGGCCAAAGAAGCGCAAGATTCTGAGTTGAGGAATATACAAAAAGAAGGGCGCCGCATGAATGAAGACATTGCGGTGATGAAGGAGGAAAGCGCCGCCGAGAATAAAAAGGTTGAGAAATTAACCGCTGAAATTATGGCGTGTGGTGAGAGGCAGAGAAAGCTAAAAAACGATATTGAAGACGTTGAAGCAAAAAAGGCGGCGATGGTAGAAAATGCCGCAAGTGAGCAAAAAGCTGATGTGAAGAGGCTGAAGAAAAAGCTGGATGGGATGGCTTGTATTGAAAGGTACGAAAGTGCCGTAAAAGAGCTTGAGGAACACAAAAATTCCGAGCGTTCCAAACCGGACACAACGAAGCTTGAGGCGGCAAAAAGCGAGATTCGCGAGCTTCAGGAATTGCGAGCGGAATATTCTGCAAGTCAAAGGGCAGAAGACCGAGTGAAAGAGCTTGAGGCCGAAAAGGTATCGATGCAGGAGCGTCATGATTCGGTGTCTTATCAAATACAGCTTACCGAGGATTGGGTGCGGGATATTGCCCGCGCAGTAGAGGAAGCAGTAAACGGATTGTTTTCCCGCGTCAAATTTCAGCTATTTGAAGAACAAATCAACGGAGGGCTGAAGGATACGTGTCTCATAATGTGGGACGGTGTGTCTTATGATACGAACCTGAATACAGGGGCACGCATAAACGCTGGGCTGGACATTGTGAACACCTTGCAGGAGATTTACGGCACAGCGCCGTTATTTATCGATAATTTTGAGGCGGTGACAGAGCTTGAAATACAGCCGGATTCCCCGTTAATATTATTGGAACAGCGCAGGGAACAGAAAGAGCTGGAGATTGCAGAACGATAAATTTTTCCCCGGGAAATGTTCCCGGGGTGACGTGTAGTGATATATATTGACAAAGAACAGGTATTAACCAAATGGAGGTCGTAATGCCGATAAAAAAAGAAAATCAGCTGTCAATCGTTGACAGCGTACAAAACCGAGTAACCGCGCTGGAAAAGGACGGCACGGTTCATTTCCCCGAGAAATATTCACCGGGAAACGCCTTGAAATCTGCGATGCTAATATTGCAGGAGACGACGGATAAAAACGGTAATGCTGTTCTGGATACGTGTTCCAGACAGAGCATTGCAAACACACTGCTGGACATGGTGGTGCAAGGTCTTTCCCCGGCTAAAAAGCAATGTTATTTCATACCTTACGGGAAACAGCTTCAGCTTTCCCGTAGTTATTTTGGCACGATAGCAGTCGCGAAAAGGGTTGCGGGGATTCAGGAGGTGAACGCGCAGGTCGTTTATAAGGAAGATAAATTTCGGCACAAAATCGATGTGGAAACGGGTGTAAAAACTATCGAAGAACACATACAGCCGTTTGAAAATTACGATTCTCAAATAATCGGGGCGTATGCCGTGGTTATTTTCGGTGATGGCCGGAAATACTGTGAGCTGATGAGCAAAAAGCAGATTGTGAGCGCATGGCAGCAGGGGAAAGCAAAGGGTAACAGTCCGGCGCATAAGAATTTCCCTGAGGAAATGGCAAAAAAGACGGTGATAAACCGGGCATTGAAAATTGCGCTGAATAGCTCTGATGATTCGGACGTTGTGATCGGTGCGGTAAACAGGAGTACTGAAACAGAATATCAGAAGAGCGATATATCTGATGATATGGAAGCGGTTCAGCAGGAGCAGCAGGAGACGATGCAGGAGGTCGATTTCGGCACGGAGCCGGATGACAACACCGACAGTGAAGAAAGTGGCCCAAAAGAAGCGCCTTCTGAGCAGGAAACAGTAAAATCCGGGGTTGGTGATGTCCCGGGGTTCTAATTTGGATGTTAATGTTATTGCAACGGGTAGCACAGGAAATTGTGTTACCCTTACGCACCGTGGTAAAATATTCCTGCTGGATGCGGGTATTTCATGGGCGAAAATTGCCCGGGGAATACAGAGCCGGTTTGCGAGTATTGACGGCGTTTTCGTGAGTCATGAACACATGGATCACGCAAAAGAAGCAAAGCGGTTTTTGGCTGCTGGGACGCCGGTTATATGCAGCAAGGGGACGGCAGGTAAGCTGGGGCTTGGGAAATCGTTTTTTCTTCGCACCGGATATTATGGCAGGTGTGGAGATTGGGAATATATACAGGTTGATATGCACCACGACGCAGAGCAGCCGACAGGAATATTTCTCAATGTTGGGAACCACAAAGTATTCTATGCGACGGACACGTACAAAATCACGTGTTTGCCGGCAGGTGTCACGGTGTTGGTTGTTGAATGCAATTACGACATGAAGGCGCTGAAACAATCCATTGACGATGGTGTCACAGAAGAGTTCCGGGCGAGGCGTGTTCTTCGTTCACACTTGAGCCTTGAGAGCCTGCTGCTATGGTTGCGAATGCTTGACAAATCAAACCTGCAAGAAATATATATAGTACATGGATCGAGCGACAATTCAGAGAAGGAAAAGATTTTCCGCGCAGTGGCGGGGGAAACAGGGATCAAAACTAAAATAGGGGTTACAATATGAAACGATACTGGCGATGTGATATAGTAGAAAAACTGATGCTTGAGCACCCGGGTAATAATATTTCCGATATTCTAAAAAAATACGGGAGAACAGAAAAAGAGATCCGCAAAAATGTTAAAGCGCAAATAAATCATCTGTTCCCGCCGCCGGTGAGTCGGTCAGAGGACACAAAGCGTTATATGCGATTTCTGGCAGACAGGAATCAGGCGGCAAATTATTTTCTGGACTATTATATCGGAGGTTAATTTGAGTAAAAGGTTTATCGATTCGGGGTTGTTTGCTGATAGCTGGTTTATGCAGCTAAAGCAGGACGAAAAGTTGTTGTGGATATACTTAATAACGAATTGCGACCACGCCGGAATAATAGAGCTGAATGTACCGCTGGTGTCATTTTTGACCGGGATTGCAGACGTTGAAAAAACGCTTCGGTCTTTTGGTGACAGGATGGTAAATGTGCGAGCCAATTATTATTTTTTGCCGGGGTACATCAAATTTCAGTATGGAGAGCTTCGGGAAACGGTAAACGTCCAAAGGTCAGCTATACGACGTCTGGAAGAGTTCGGATTATGGGATAGCGAGTCTGGGTGCATCACAGTTCCAGACAGACACCAAAAAAGGCAGGAACCTAAAAAGAAGGGGGGTAATACCACAGCGACAAAAAAAGCGCCAAAAACGGCAGCAAAAACGCCGACCGTTGAGGACGTGCGTGAATACTGCAAAGAGCGGAAGAACGGCATTGATGCAGAATTATTCTGGCACCACTACAATTCCAGAGGTTGGCAGGTCAACGGCAGGAAGATTAAAAGCTGGAAAAGTTGCGTAATAACGTGGGAGAAACGCAACAAAAATTCCGGTGTTAGGTCTGAACATGATAGTGCTTATGAACAGTTGATAAACGGCTGATGAACAGTTGATGAACAGTTGATGAACAGGATGGCGAAATATGGGAAATATTGAAAAGTGCAGTATATGCAAAACGTCAGAGGGTGTAAAGAATGTTCCTCTGGAATACATTGATGAACGCATGGCCGGAGTTCGGGCTTTGCTTTGCCCGGACTGTATTGACAAAACAGAGGACGTTTTCCGGGTTTACGATGTGATTCAAGAGCGCAAAGCAGCAGAACGTAAAGAGAGAATTTCGAGGAATATAGAGCAAATACTGATGGAGCGCGGCGTCGGGAAAATTGATGTGGGAAACACGTTCCAGTCGTTCCGGGGATCTGAGTCAGATGAAGTTATGCGCGCGCTTCGGTCTGGAGATAGTATGTTGCTTCAGAGCGAGTGCCCGGGTAATGGGAAAACGCACCTTGCTGTTTCTTGTATCCGGGAGAAAATGCTTCAAAGCGGCAGTATGAACGCGCTTTTCATAGGTGCTGCGGAGCTGATGATTGCCATAAAAGAGACGTTCAACAAGTTCCAAAACAGAGAATCAGAGGCGCAATTTATCCGCCGAATGTGTAATTATGATATATTGGTTATTGATGATGTTGGCACAGAGATGAGCAGCGAATACGCATTGTCCGTAATGTATGCAGTGGTAAACAGGCGCCACGTGGACGCAAAGCAGACCATATACACAACGAATATGAATGCCCGGCAGTTGATAGATCACTATGGTAAGGCAATGGTGTCGCGAATGTGTGCGGGCAAAATAATAAAATTCAAAGGTTCTGATTGCAGGGTGAAAAAATGAGAGTGAATACGATGAATGAGTACATTGCCGCAAGAACAGAAGAACAGGCGATAAAAAAGGGGTTGGCCGGTGTTCAGGGGGCAAGTCCAGAGCAGCTTGACAGGTTGGAACAGCTTTCAATCCGGATATACGAATATGAACAACAGCACAGGGGTGAAAAACATGGTTAAAAATGAGGGATCTTTTTCAGATGTTCGAAATTTGCGCAATTCTGCGAATGGTAAAATGTCTCAAAAACGCGGTGAACATTTCGAGAATGAAATAATTGAGCGGTGTGAGTATTACAGGGTGCGCCGCATGGCTCTTATATACAAAGATGAAACAAAAATGAAAATTGTTCAGCGCGGTAAAATACACCATAAATGCGTATTTGCCCAAAAGTCAACTGTTGATTTCACCGGGAATTATAATGGGCGTCACATTGCTTTTGAAGCAAAATCGACAGGGCGCGATTTTTTACCCGTTTCGAGAATAGGGGATCACCAATACAGATACCTGCTACAAAACGCTGAAATAGGCGGGTATTCGTTCGTATTATGCAATATTTCGGGGTTTGTCGGCATTTTGAGGATGTGGCAGCTTGACCGGCACGTATTGAATCGGCGGCGAATTGTTCCCGGGGATTTAAGAGATGTCAAAAACATGGATTTTCTTCAGCAGGTGAAAACCGAAAAAGAGTGGGCTGAGATTGTTGCAAAAGAGGAAATGGAAAAGAGGCAGACAAATATTTTTTCATAATTTTTAATTTTTTTATTGCGCGGCGATACGTCTTGATATATATTCTTAATAGAACAGGATATAAACCGCCCCTCCGGGGGCAAAACAAGGAGTGATTATGTTAGTTTATGAAAATGCCGACACGGAAAATTTCGGAACAGCGGTTGATCTTAATGAGTTCGACCGTCTCGCGGTCGTTGAGCCGCCCGCAAATTTCGACGGGCTTTGGAATGAGGAAGACGGTGAAATATCAACCGAAGAAATTGTTTCGGTTGATAGAGCTGAAAATTTTCTCCGGGATCTTTCCCTCGGCGCCGAGGGCAACTATTTGCTTCTCGGCGAATACAATTCAGGGGAGTGGGTGGAGATAGTGCCGCACAATCCAGAAGAATAATCAGCGCCCCGCAGGCGAATGCTTGCGGGGCTTTTCTATTTAACGCCCGGACAGGGCAGAACAAGGATTGAATATGAATTATTTGCAGGCTAAGAAAAAAAATGAACAGGAATTAAACGCGTTTCCGATGGGGTTTGCGTTTAGCAAAGAACAGTTTGTTAAAGCGTGTGAAAAACTGGGTGTGGATCCAGACGACGCCAAGAATGAACTTGTCGGTATTCCCGGCGGGGGATTTATACGGCGGGAAGATAAATCTGATTTTATCGATATGCTGAAAAGGCATAGAGAAAGGATTGAAAATGTGCTCAAAGACCCGGAGCAGCTTATCAAGGCTTTCATATATGAGCTGGGGAACCATGAGTATTGTATCACGGGCGACCGTGAGGAATCCTTTGAGGCATTGGGGCTTAATCCAGAAGGTCTTACAGATGAGCAGGAAAACTGCTTCTCTATTGTCCGTGAAAAGTATATGGCGAATGTGGTATGCGGAACGCCACACCAACACACACGGTTATAATTAAATGTGGCAAAATAGAAAGAGGTTTTGTATGGATTTCGGAAAAGCAATTGAAGCACTTAAAGCAGGAAAGAAAGTTGCTCGTGCAGGTTGGAATGGAAAGGGGATGTATCTCGCTCTTCAGACTGGATCAACTTTTCTATCTGAAAATGCCCGTGGTGGTGTGGCTAAAACGCTTGCAGAAGCGGGTGAAGAGGAAATTACACTCTTGCCACACATTGATATGAAAACAGCTACTGGTGAGGTCTGTGTTGGCTGGCTGGCATCACAAACAGATATGTTGGCAGACGACTGGAGTATTGTTGACCAATGTTCGGAGTGTGATGCTTGCCCCCCAACAGACATAATCCCGCCGTGCAATGGTGCTCGGGAAGGTTTTGAGGGCTAACAGATAATATCACGGGGTGTGAAACAACATCCCGTATAACAACTGCGTGGTGTGCGTGAATAATGCGAGCACAGCACCACCAATAGAAAGGAAGAAAGTATGGAAGTTGAGAAGGTGCAAACGTCACTGCGGACGGCAATTTCAAAGCAGAACCCGGAATTTAGAAACGGTGGTGTTTCTCACGATTGGTTCTGGACAGAGGCGGAGGTTCGCGACGACGTATTCCGCTTGTTTGACCGGTATCTTGTAAAAATACCGGTTTCAGGAACAGGACTGCGGGCGTATGATGAGGAAAAACGCCGCCCGCTTGAGAAGAAGCTACGTTTCTGCACGGGACTTAATTTTTGTTTCGTGTTCTTCGTGGATGGTAAGCAGGTACGCCGAACATTCACAGAGTTGTACGAATGGGCGTATGGCAGGAAGCTCAAAGAGCCGAAAAAAAGAGAGACTGGCAGGCCGGCAACAAACCCGAAGGCGATAAGAGCCGCCGTGAACGCTTACCGCGAGGGGGTGCAGGTTAAAAACATAGACCACGCCACGTATGGGTGCTCATACGACTTGATGCGAGCAAACCTTACTCCCGCAGACAAAAAAGCGAGGTTCAAATCACTTGGCGGAACGCGAACGTATTCAGCTTCGGCGGAGAATTTTAGGAAAAGGAGGCCTGAAGCGATAAAGGCTTACCGTCAGGGGGTGAAGCAAAAATTTATTACGTCCAAAAAATACGGTGCGGCTTATAGTACGGTTGTGCAGTATATCACAGAGGACGATCGTATTGAGAGGCAGAGGAATACAATGAGTCATCCGGCGCGGTTGGTAAGCACAAAAATGAGAATAAACGAAGAGTTCTTTGAATCTCAAAACAAGGCGAGCCTTATTCATGGGCGGACATTGGTAGAGGCTGCAATAAAGCATTCCCGAAAAACTGGGGAACAAGCATTTCAGTTTCGCGGTCTGGACATAGAAATATTATGACAAAGAGCCTCTCGCAAAACTAAATATAATTTCGAGAATATATGACATTGCTGTCAAAGGAGAATTAAACATGAAGGCATATTCAAAAGAATTTTATGAGGTACAGGAAGGCTTTGAAAGAACAGTAAAAAGTGGCCAAACTAATTTTATGTATCGGCTTGAAAGATCGCCGAAAACAGAAAAGCACTCTTTTTATCAAAATGGTGAAACAGACAAAGCCTTCCAAATGTTTATGCAGGGTTATGAATATGCCATGTTGTGTGTGAGGCTTGAAGAATGACAGAAACGTCACATAACAGCGAATATATGCCATTAAAACGTCATATATTCGCAGGACGTTATGGCGGATATTTATTAGCTGTCAGACATTTATTTTTGGAGGTTTTTATGTATAAAGTTGGAACAAGAGTTAATACGCCAAACGGGGCCGGAACAATTATAGATCATGAGATCTGGGATGGTGGAAATTCTCGCTATGTAATTACATTGGACAACAATCCGTTTAGCTATTCAAAAGTGTGCTACTTTTTTAAGGAAGTAACAAAAATAAACGATCCGACAACAGCATATACACAAAATTAAAACTTCGTGTATCTACGGAACGTTAGGGGAAATTGAGCGTGAAAACAAAACTATTAAAGAGAAGAGGTTATAATGGAAAACGGATTAATAAAGAATAAGATTTGCAGAGCCTTGGGGTTGTCGGCAAGCGAATTACCATT
>PUKG01000038.1 GCA_003550445.1 Halobacteroidaceae bacterium | reverse complement strand
TCTGATCCGGTCATCCCCATCCTAGGGAACCCTTTTGGGCACCGCCCCTGGAGTTGCGGATCATGTGTTATTAACCATTAGGTAGTATACCACAGCGGAACTGATTAATCAATAGGATAACACGGTTTTAAAGAATTTTAACTCCTTTATGAAAGGTTTTAATCAATAATTCACCTGTTTCCAGGGAAAACTTAATTGTTCTCCCGGATTTGCCTCCACAATCCAACCCTTTCACAGGAATTTTCCATTCTTTTAGTATTTCCTGGACAGTTTCTGCGTTCCGCTCCCCAATTCTCCCGATATCATTATCGGTTTCAAAGGAAAACATGTGGGCACCTCCTGCCATTTTTGCCCACAAATTATCCTTTCTGGCTCCTTTTTTCTCCAGCTCCTCAATTAAGAAAGGAATTGCTATATTTGCATATTTTCCTGGTTTGGTTTTATGTTTTCCGTTTTTCCCTGCTTCGGGTAAGATAATGTGGGCCAGCCCCCCAACCTTTTTATCAGAATCATAAATAACAAGGCCGATACAAGAGCCAAGACCGGTACACCCGAGTTGATCAGGGGTTTCGGAAATTTTTAATTCACCCATTCGAACCTGGATCAATTTGCCCATCACCTTCAGCTCCAATTGCCTCAAGCATCTTTTCTAAACTTCCTGGTTCTGGAATAAGAAAAAACTTGCTGAAAATTTTATTGTTGCCTTCAGAAAAAGAGGTTTCTAAAAACAAAGCGCTCTCGCCAAATTGCCCTTCATATGCGGCAATAGATCCCAGGATAGCACCGGCCATATCCATTACAAAACTTGGTAGGGATTGGACACAGTTAAAGCCGGTCATTTTATTGATAGAGTTCAAAAAGGATCCCGAAAGGATATTTCCTATCTCCTGTAAGGCTGACCTTTCCATTTCCCCGATTATTGATCCGGTTTCCTGGCCCAGGGCAAGGGTTAGAAGCCTATCCATACTATTTTCTTCCACCAGATAAACAATTTTCCCAGGAGCTTCTCCCAATACCCTGAAAAGGACACAACCAACAAAGGTTTCTTCCCCACCCATTATCTGCGGTATTTCTTCAAGGGATAAAATCCGGGCACTGGGAACTTCCATTTGAATTTCTCGCCCTAAAAACTGGGCCAGGGCTGTAGCAGAATTTCCTGCACCTATATTCCCCAATTCCCTCATTGCATCAAGTTGAAAAGGGGTAAGCCGGCTAACTTGATCTCCCATGGAAAAACTCCTTTCCCGGGCAATTATAGATCTATTTTTTTAATTTCTTCCATTAAAAACTCGTTGAGAATTTTGATGTAGGTTCCCTTCATCCCAAGGGACCTGGATTCAATAACTCCAGCACTTTCAAATTTCCTCAGGGCATTTACAATTACCGAACGGGTTATCCCTGCTCGGTCAGCAATTTTACTGGCAACAATAAGGCCTTCTTCTCCTTCAAGTTCGGCAAAAATATGTTCAACGGCCTCCAGTTCTGAAAAAGAAAGGCTTTCAAGAGCCATATTAACAGCTGCTTTTCTTCGGGCTTTTTCTTCCAATTTTTCGCTCCGAGACCGCAGTATTTCCATACCTACTACAGCTGCAGCATACTCGGCAAGGATCAAATCTCCCGCTTTAAACTCATTTTTAAAACGAGCTAAAATTAAAGTCCCAAGGCGAACTCCTGCCCCTTTAACAGGAACAATAGTTGTTATCTTTGTTGTAAACAAACAATCTCCCTTAAATTCAAAAACACACTTTCCATCTTCCTGCTCGATATTTGCTCTTGTTTCATTAATTGAAAGAAGTTTATTGTTAAATTCCTCTGGGAAATGCTTCTTTTCCAAAACCTCCTCCACCATTATCTGGCACTCAAACTGGTCAAGCAGGTGATGGCCTAAAAGTTTTCCTTTTTTGCTTACAACATAAATATTGGCCTGCAGGGTCTCACTGAGCACTCCAGCCATTTCTGAAAAATTCACCGGTTTCCCGGCACCACCAAGAATTAAGTTGTTGATCTGCCGTGTTTTTTGTAATAGATCTTCCAATTTCTTCGACCTCCCTTATTTATAGAATATATCGGCTTAAGTCCTTATCTTTAATAATACCTTCCAGTTGATCTTTAACAAATTTTTCATTAATTTTTATTTTCTGTCCCTCCAATTCGGGAGCAGCAAAGGAAATATCCTCGAGGAGCTTTTCTAAAACGGTGTGTAATCTTCTGGCCCCAATATTTTCCATCTGTTCATTGGCAAGCCTGGCAATCCTGGCCAGTTCAGCAATACCGGATGTTTCAAATTCTATTTCTACATTTTCTGCCTTTAAAAGGGCTACGTACTGTTTGATTAGAGCATTCTGGGGCTCCGTTAAAATTTGGCGGAAATCTTCTTCGCTCAAACTCTCCAGTTCCACCCTGATGGGGAAACGCCCCTGAAGCTCTGGAATAAGGTCCGAGGGTTTGGCCATGTGAAAAGCTCCTGCAGCTATGAAAAGGATGTGATCTGTTTTTACCGGTCCGTGTTTGGTAATTACAGTGGAACCCTCTACAATGGGAAGAATATCCCTCTGAACCCCTTCTCGAGAAACATCAGGGCCGGAACTACTTTCTTTTCCGGCAATTTTATCAATCTCATCAAGAAAAATAATTCCGCTTTGTTCTACCCTTTCCTTGGCTTCTTCTGTTACCTCATCCATATCAATCAGTTTTTGCGCTTCCTGCTGCTTTAAAACTTCCCGGGCCTGACCAATACTTAATTTTCTTTTTTTCTTCTTTTTTGGAAACATTCCCCCAAAAATATCCTGCATATTGATTCCCATTTCTTCCACTCCCTGGCCAGAAAAAATTTCCAGCATTGGAGAGTGGCTGGATTCAACTTCAATTTCAATCATGTGGTGCTCCAGTTCACCTGCCCGAAGTTTCTCCAGCAACCTTTCTCTACGGGACCGGATCCTTTCCTGGGCCTCACTTTCTTCTCTATCTTCATCTCCATTATCCTCCCGAGAGGAAGAAGAAGAAAGAAAAAGGTTAAAAGGATTGCTGGTCTTTTTTCGCATGGGCATCAGGTACTCCATAAGTCTTTCTTCAACCTGTTCCTCAGCTTTATCTTCAACTTCTTTCATCTTTTCCTTTTTTTCCATCTGGATTGCAGTTTCAACCAGATCCCTAATCATGGATTCAACATCCCGCCCAACATACCCCACTTCAGTAAATTTACTGACTTCAACTTTAATAAAAGGAGCACGGACAAGTCTGGCAAGTCTCCGGGCAATCTCTGTTTTCCCAACCCCGGTGGGGCCAATCATCAGGATGTTTTTTGGTAAAATTTCATCTTTTAATTCGTCCTCTAGAAGTCGACGGCGATACCTGTTTCGCAGAGCAATGGCAACTGCTTTTTTGGCCTGTTTCTGACCAATAATATATTTATCCAGCTCATTTACCGTTTGACGAGGAGTTAAGTCTTCCAATTTCAATCCCCCTTTTTCTCCACAACCTCTAACCTTATCTGGTCATTTGTATAGATGCAAATATCGGCTGCAATTTTCATGGCTTCTCTGGCTATTTCCTCTGCCCCAAGACCTGTGTGGCCCATAAGAGCCCGGGCAGCAGCGAGAGCATATGCTCCCCCAGAACCAATTGCCGCAATATCGTCATCGGGTTCAATAACATCCCCTGTTCCCGAAATAATAAACATTTCCTCTCTATCAGCAACAATCAAAAGAGCTTCAAGGCGTCGGAGCATTCGATCTGTTCTCCATTCCTTTGCCATTTCCACAGCAGCCCTCTTTAAATTCCCCTGAAAACTTTCCAATTTGCCTTCAAACTTCTCAAAAAGAGTAAAAGCATCCGCCGAGGCTCCGGCAAAACCGGCAACAACATTTCCTTCAAAAAACCGCCTTACTTTATTGGCACTTTTTTTCATTATTGTATTTCCCAGTGAAACCTGGCCATCACCGGCAATTGCAAGATTCCCATTTTTCCTCACTGCCAGAATAGTTGTTGATCTCATCTTACCGGCCTCCATTTTTTTATTCTTAATCCCCGGGGTTATTTATTAATAACCTTAAAATCCTCGATAAATCTCTCGAGGGTTTCTCCTGCAATTCTGACCTGTTCTTCTCTTCTTTCTTCTTTCTTTTTTATCCTTTTTTTGGGTTGGGGTAAAAGCCCAAAATTCATATTAATTGGCTGAAAATTTTTCGCAGGAGTTGTAATATAGTCAATTAAACTACCAATGGCTGTTTGCCCTGGTGGAACCAGGAGGTTTTCTCCTCGGGAAAGAAGGAAGGCATTTATTCCCGCCCAGAGCCCTGTAAGGGCTGATTCCAGGTAGCCTTCAACTCCTATTAGCTGTCCGGCACAAAAAACATTTGGCCTTGCTTTAAGTTGCAGTGTTGGTTCCAGGGATTTTGGAGAGTTAATAAAACTATTTCTGTGCATCACTCCATATCGAGCAAACTCAGCATTTTCCAATCCGGGAACCATTCGAAAAACCCTTTTCTGTTCAGGCCATTTTAGGCGGGTTTGAAACCCAACCATATTATAAAGTGTCCCCTCTTTGTTATCTCGCCTTAGCTGAACAACGGCATAAGGCCTGTTGCCTTCTCTGTCTTTTAATCCAACCGGTTTCAGGTGACCAAAAGCAAGGGTTTTAAAGCCTTTTTGAGCAAGATTTTCTACCGGCATGCAACCTGCAAAAAGTTTATTATCTTCAAAACCATGCAGGGGGGACACTTCAGCTTTGACAAGTTCAGAGTAGAATTCCCTGTACTCCTGTTCATTCATCGGGCAGTTAATATAGTCTCCACCTGTTTCCTCATACCTGGACCCCTTGAAAGCTTTTTCCATGTTAATGGTATCAGAATAAACCAGGGGAGCCGCGGCATCAAAAAAATAAAGGCTCTCCTGGCCAGTTAAATCCTGTAAACTTTTGGCTAAAGGTTCAGAGGTTAACGGTCCAGAAGCAAGAATTGTGATTGTATCACCGGGTATATTTTTAACTTCTTCCCGACAAATTTCCACAAGGGGGTGTTTTTCCAGTCTCCGGGTTACCTCTCGGGGAAATTTCTCCCGATCAACCGCCAGAGCATTTCCTGCTGGAACACGGTTTTCCAGGGCAACTTCCAAAAGCATAGAATTTAGTTTTTTTAGTTCGAGTTTTAACAAGCCACCACCGGTGCTTACTTTTTCCGAACCCAGGGAGTTGCTACAAACCAGTTCTCCAAAAAACTCTGTTTTGTGAGCAGGAGTGTTTTTTCCTGGACGCATTTCAAAAAGGCGGACTTTCTCTCCCCTGCTGGCGATCTGCCAGGCCGCTTCCGCCCCAGCAAGGCCACCTCCAACTACATCAATCCTTGCCACCTTTATCCTCTCCCTGCTCAAAATCACATTCTTCGCGGGCACAAACCTTCCTCGCACCCTTTTTCCCTTTTTTCTCCAGTAAAAAAGCACCACACTTGGGGCAATTTTCTGAAAGAGGCCGGGACCAGCTTACATAATCACAATCGGGAAAACGATCACACCCAAAAAAGGTTCTTCCTTTTTTACTCTTTCTCTGGACAATTTTCCCCTTCCCGCATTTAAAACAATCAATATCTTCCAGCAACATATAAGGCTTGGTATTTTTACACTCGGGGAAATTGGGACAGGCTAAAAATTTTCCAAAACGCCCGTGTTTTATTACCATCTGGGCTCCACATTTTTCACATTTGATATCCGTCTTTTCGTCCTCAATCTCCACTTCCTGCATCTGTTCCTGAGCTTTATCTAATTTGATCTTAAAATCTTTATAAAAATCCTTTAAAATTCCAACCCAGTCTTCTTGATTTTCCTCAACCTGATCAAGTTTTTCCTCCATCTGGGCGGTAAACTGAACCTCGGTAATTTCGGGGAAAAACGAAACCAAAAGATCATTTACTTTAAAACCAAGCTCTGTTGGTTTAAAACGCTTTTCTTCGCTAACAATATATCCCCTTTGCTGAATAGTGCTTACAATAGGAGCATAGGTAGATGGCCTGCCTATTCCTTTAGCTTCAAGTTCTTTTACCAGGGTCCCCTCGGTAAAGCGTGGGGGAGGCTGGGTAAAATGCTGTTCTTCCTCAAGTTTTTTTAGTTTTACCTTTTCCCCTTCCTTTAATTCAGGGAGAATATTTTCCTCAATATTATCAGTACCCAAAAGCTTTAAAAATCCCGGGAAAATTACCTGAGATCCATTTGCCCGAAAGGTAAACCGGCCTCCTCCAACATCCACATTGAGGCCAAAAAACTCGGCAGGAGTCATCTGGCTGGCCAGAAAGCGTTCCCAGATAATCTTGTAAAGTTTAAACTGATCTTTATTTAAATAAGTTTTGGCTTTTTCCGGGGTTAATGTCGGATCAGTAGGCCTGATCGCCTCGTGCGCATCTTGACTGCTTTTTTTACCTTTATATTGTTGGGGGTTTTTGGGCAAAAATTCTGGCCCGAATTTTTCTCCAATTACTTTTCGAGCAGCTTTCTGGGCTACAGGAGAAGTTCTCACAGAATCCGTTCGCATATAAGTGATTAAACCGGTATGGCCCCGGCCACCAATCTGCAAACCCTCATAAAGTTGCTGGGCAACCGCCATTGTCTTCCTGGCGGTAAAATTCAAGCGCCTAATTGCTTCCTGTTGAAGGGTGCTGGTAATAAACGGGGGGAGAGGACGTCTTTTTCTTTTCCGCTCTTTAATTTTAATTATAGTAAATTCTTCTTTTTTTAACTCGGTTACTAATTTTTTGGCCTGTTCTTCATTCTCAATTTTAACTCTTCCCGAATCAATACGGAAAAGCCGGGCCTTAAAATCCCCTTTGGGGGCTTTAAAATTCCCGGTTATGGTCCAGTATTCCTCTTCTTTAAAATCTTCTATTTCCCGTTCCCTTTCACAAACCAGCCTTACAGCAACTGTTTGAACCCTTCCTGCACTCAGGCCCTTTTTTACTTTTTTCCAGAGAAGTGGGCTTAACTTGTACCCAACAAGACGGTCAAGGACTCTCCTGGCCTGCTGGGCATCAACAAGTTTTCCATCAATATCCCGGGGGTCTTCCATTGCTTTTTTTACTGCCCCCTTGGTTATTTCGTTAAAAACAACCCGGCACTTTTCGTTGGGGATAGAAAGGGCCCGTTTTAAATGCCAGGAAATAGCTTCTCCCTCTCGGTCAGGGTCAGTAGCCAGAAGAACCTCATCAACCTTCTTTGCCTCTTTTTTTAGTTGGGATAAAATTTTTCCTTTGCCGCGAATGGTAATATAGTGGGGACGAAAATTGTTTTCGATATCCACCCCCAGTTTGCTTTTGGGAAGGTCAATTAGATGGCCCATTGATGCTTCAACTTTATACTTTTTTCCCAAAAACCTTTTTAAGGTTCGGGCTTTTGCCGGGGATTCAACTATAACAAGTTTGCTTGCCATTCTATCTCGTCCCTTCAATTGATATAAAACTTCGCATCCCGCATAAAGGGTCCGAATTCGGGAATCGAACGGGCCAGCATTGCAAGATCCTCAGGTGATAAAATCTTTTGTAAACCCTGCCAGAGGTTCCCAACATCAACAGGAGGTTCCTGGTCGTTAAAAAGGGTTAATAAAAGATATTCCCATTTTTGTAGGTCCAGCAATCCAGAGGCCTGGACCTGTAAAAGGACACCGGTTGCCTCACGGGTTAATTGCATCTTTTCATCAGTTGTAAGCAGACGAAGGCGAGAATTTGATAACTCCACCCCCGCCAGAGGAGTAAGGTCAATTACATTCTGGTTATGCTGGGCAAAAATAAGTTGAAATGCAGCATCAATATCTTCAAGGGGGTATCCTTCATCCAGAAGATATTGAATAAGCTCTTCTTTTTTTATAGAAATTTCTTCTTCAGAAATTTTTTCCATTAATATATTTAAAATTTCCGCCACATTATCGTTCAAGAACACCCCTCCTTCCATACTATTTATATATTATAGGGGTTCCAAAGTGGTTTGTAAAGAAAAGTTGCTATCGTAAAAAATCCATCTCATTCTTAAGTTTCTTCAAATACCTGATCAAGGGATATCCCAGTCCAAAAATTACAATTGCCTGGCTAATATTTATACTTAAAGCCACTTCCCAATAAGGAAGGTCAAATAAAAGGTGGAGATAAGCGCTTACCAAAAATCCATTGAGAATAATTGGGCTCAGGTAGGCAAGAAAATTATTCCGAAACAAATAGGTTAAAATGGCAGCCAGTAAGGAAATTAAGCTTCCGAACCCAATATCCGCAAGACCAAGACCCCCAAATATATTGGCAATTAAAACCCCGGCAAAAACTCCGGGGACGGCTTCAATGTAAAGGATAGGAAGAACAGCCAGTGCTTCGGCAACCCTTAACTGAATTGGACCAAAACTAATTGCCTGTAAAAGAAAAGTAATAACAATATATAGAGCAGCAATTATTCCCGCCCGGGCAATTTTTTTAGTCAAAAAGGCTCCCTCCTTTATTCCTTTTTGCTTCAAAAACC
>PUKG01000017.1 GCA_003550445.1 Halobacteroidaceae bacterium | reverse complement strand
TTTTGAAAGAAAAACCGAAGGGAGCGTAGCTAAAAATGTGGCTGGATAAATCGCGGGAAATTGAACAGCAGCTAATAGACTGGCGGCGTGAGTTCCACAAAATTCCGGAACTTGGTTTTGACCTGGAGAAAACAGCGGCGCACCTGGGAAAAATCCTTCAGGAAATGGGTTTGAAGCCCAGAAGATATGCCGGAACAGGTCTGGTTGCAGATATAGAAGCGGATGATCCAATTGGCCCTGTCATTGGGCTTCGGGCTGACATGGATGCAATGCCGGTAGAAGAAGATACCGGTCATTCCTTTGCTTCAGAACACCCTGGGGCAATGCATGCCTGTGGTCATGATGCCCACATGGCAATTTTGCTTGGCGCAGCAAAACTTTTAATTGAAAACTCCGATAAGTGGAAGGGCCGGGTCAGGCTAATTTTCCAGCCTGCTGAAGAACTTGTAAGTGGAGCCAGGAAAATGATTTCCGAGGGAGTTTTGGAAAATCCGAAAGTGGAAGCGGTTTTTGGCCTTCATATCTGGCAGGTAATGGAGTTTGGGAAAATTGGGATAAAACCCGGGGTTTTTATGGCTTCTGCCGACAATTTTTCCATTACCATAAATGGGAAAGCTGCCCACGGTGCAATGCCTCACGAAGGAAGGGATTCTGTTGCTGCTGCAGCGGATTTAATCCATGGTCTGCAGGCTAACCTGACCAGGGTTGTCCCTACAGTTGAATCCTATGTTTTAACTTTTGGGAAAATTAATGGGGGAACAAAGGGGAATATCGTGGCAGAAAAGGTCGAGATTGACGGGACCTTTAGGACCTTTTCTCCTGAAGTAAGGGAAATTATTAAAAAACGCTTTGCAGATTTCCTGGAAAGTATTGAAAAAGCCCACGGAGTTAAAACGGAATATAAGCTTTTAAACTCGGCACCTCCTTTGATTAATGACGGAGAATTAGCGAAAAAACTGGAAAAGGAATTTGTTGATCTTTTTGGTCCTGAGGAGGTAATAAGGTTTGGTCCTGTACTTCCTTCAGAAGATTTTGCTGAGTTTTGCCGGAAGGTTCCCTCGGTATTTTTCTTCCTTGGTGGGGGTGGGAAGGATTTTGAGTTTCCCCATCACCACGGCCGTTTTGATATTGACGAAAGGGCATTACCCTATGGAACTGCTGCCTTGCTAAGAGCGGTTGAGGCAGGTTCAGGGTTGGAGGCATAAAAAATCATGGATAATAATAAAAAAGGCGGCCTGCTCCTGGCCGCTTTAGTCTTCTTAATTATTGCCAATTTAATTATCTGGGGTTACTATCTTCTCCACCGGATGGGAGATGGGGGTGAAGTAATCCAGTTATGGGATTCAGAGGACCTTTTCCTTGATCCCGGTGAAGATTTTAACTCTCTTCTTCCCGAACCCTTTTACGGTGAACCAGACGAACAAGAAGGATTCCGACTTCGTAGAGAAGAATAAGGGGCAGGGCCACAAGGATTTGAGATATTCCGTCAGGGGGAGTAATTACTGCAGCTATAATAACGATTGCCAGGAAGGCAAACTTTCTAATCCGGCTTAATAGAGGGACGTTAACAATATTTAATAAGCCCAGGAGTAAAAAGGCAAGGGGTGTTTGAAAAGTTAAGCCAAAAACCAGGAGAAGGTTGGTGTTAAAAGAGATATAGCTGGAAATTGTAAAAAGAGGAGCCAGGTCCTGGCCTGCAAAACGAAGGAAGAAATTAAGGGTAAAAGGAATTACCGTTGTATAAGCAAAGGTTACACCCAAAAGGAAAAGAAAGTACATGCCGGCGATAAAGGGGTAAAAGAGGCGGCGTTCTTTTTTGTACAGGGCGGGACCTATAAAAGCCATGATTTGATAAATTATAATTGGAGATGTGATCAGGATTCCCCCCGTAAAGGCAAGCTTAATATTTGCCAGAAAGGCTTCAGGAGGAGAGGTGTAGATTAGCTGCTGTTCTCCCAGGGGAGCCAGTAAAAATAGAAGGATCCTATCAGCGAAGGGAAAAACAGCAACGGTTCCTATGATCAGCACCCCGACAATAATAAAAAGGCGGCGTCGGACTTCCTCCAGGTGGTCGACAAAGTTTTTTGGTTGGGGTTTGGATTTTTTTGGTTTAAATTTCTTTATCATCTTCTCTTCCTCTCCGGGGATATATTAACCTAACACAGATTATAACACATTTTTTTTATTAGAGGGATACCCCATAGAAGGATTTTAAGAAAAAACCTTGACTTAAATATCGATATATGTCAATATAGGAATTGAAATAATAAATGAATGCCGATAATGCTAAAATCCAAAACAATGTTTGAGAAAAGGGGGAGGCCTTTGGAAATGGTGAATAATTTTGGTCAACTGGTTTTAAAGTTAATACCGATCCTGGTTGCTGCCGTTTTTCTGGCAGAACTGGCTCGACTCTGGTTGGGGGAGGAAAGGCTCCGGAAGTTGATGACCGGGAAAAGACCATGGGAAGGAAGAATGCGGGCTGCAGCTTTGGGGGCCATCCTTCCTTTTTGTGAGTGTGGAGCCTTTCCCATAATGGTTGGTCTTCTCCAGGCGGGGATCCCCTTAAAACTTGCCCTGACCTTTTTTATTATTAGTCCTATTGTGAGTATTCCTGCTTTTCTTTTCCTTTTTGGGATTTTCGGGTTGCAAATTGCCCTGATCTACCTTGTTGTTGCAATTATCCTGGGGCTCTTAATTAGTTCTTTTTTAGCCTCCTATGGAAAGTCTGAGCAAATAATCCGGGAAAAATTTGGGCATTACCAGCAAGATTCTTGCTGTTCCAGCTCTCCTTCGGAAAGCAACAATTGTTCCGAAACTTTTAATAAAAAGAGTTGTTGTGGGGAAATTAAAGAGAAGGCAATTTTCCGGTCTGCCTGGGAGGCAGGCTTTAAAACTCTGAAAAAAATAATCCCCTATGCCGTTGCAGCAATGTTTATCGCCTCTCTAATGCAAACCTATATTTCCGGGGAAGTTTTCCAGAACCTCCTGGGAATGTCCAACACTTATGGAGTACCCATTGCTGCTGCTGTGGGGATCCCTATTTACGGTGCGGACTGCACAAAGATAAGTATTATTGCTCCTTTCCTCGAGGTTACTCAGGCCATTGGTCCGGGAATTGCCTTTATTCTTGCCGGTGCTGGAACGAGTATCAATGGATTGGTTTTTATGAGCTCTATCTTCAACAAAAAATTCCTGGGATTATTTGCCCTCTCCATTTTCCTTTCTGCAGTTTTTACCGGCTATTTCCTTTCAATTTTTGCCTGAGGGGAAAAGGAATTTTATTCGACAATTTCCCGGGGTTTCTTTAGAAACTTTTCTTTCTTTTGAGCAGTTGTTATAATAGTGTAGGGTGGAAAGGAGAGATGGACCAATGAAATGGGCACTGTTTTCCGATATCCACGGCAACATCAGAGCTTTGGATAGAGTTTTTGAGGAAATTGATCAAGAAAAACCTGATAAAATTTTTTGCCTGGGTGACCTTGTTGGTTACGGAGCAAATCCCAATGAGGTAATTGATCGGTTGCGAGAAAGAGAAATTCCTACCATTATGGGAAATTATGATGACGGGGTTGGCTATGACCGGGATGATTGTGGGTGTGCTTATACTACAAAGGAGGATCGGGACCTTGGGGACCGTTCACTTGCCTGGTCTAAAGCAGCTGTCATTCCGGAAAACAAAAACTATCTTCGAAAACTCCCATCTCAGATTCGGGAAACGGTTAATGGGTGGGATGTTCTTCTTGTCCATGGTAGCCCGAGAAAGATTAACGAGTACCTATTCGCTGACCGACCGGAAGAGAGGGTTGCACCCATGTTGAAAAAGACAGGTGCAGGTATCGTTATCTGTGGGCATACCCACCTTCCTTATCACAAAAATATCGAGGGAATTCACCTTATTAACACGGGAAGTGTGGGCAAACCTAAGTCAGGGTCCCCTGAGGCAGATTATGTAATAATTGACTTTGCAGAAGAGCTGGAGGTTTTCTTCCGCAAGGTTGAGTATGACTGGAAAGCTGCAGCAGAAGATATTATCAGGGCCGGTTTGCCGGAGAAATTCGCCAGGCAGGTACGGACAGGAACCCCCTGATAGAGTGAAATATTAGGGTTGCATTTGAATTGGCCTTGTGTTATTATATAAGGCAAAGCGCGCCTGTAGCTCAGCTGGATAGAGCGTCTGACTACGGATCAGAAGGCCGGGGGTTCGAATCCTCCCGGGCGCGCCATAATATGGTAGCGGGAACCACAAGGGTTTTATGTTCCTTGTGGTTTTTTTGTAGCACCAAAAGGCAGAAAAGAGGGATTTCAGGTGACCGAAAAAAAACATTCAATAATAATTGTAGCTTTTGTTTTTTCTGCCATAATAATAAGTATGTTCCTTGGGATTTCCCTATTTTTCCCTTTCTTTCTTGGGCTTGTTTTTAGTGGAATAGTTCTTCATAAAAAGGGAATGCCCAAACAAGAAATAATCAGGATGGTTGGAAGCGGGGTCCGAGATTGCACCAGGCTATATTTTTTGATTCTCCTTATTGGGGCCAATGTTTCCGTATGGATGGCTTCGGGGACGGTTCCGGCCCTTATTTATTATGGTTTTGATTTTCTAAACGGAGGGAATTTCCTTCTTATTGCCTTCCTCATTACCGGGATTATGTCAATTTTCATGGGAAGCGCCGTTGGGACCCTGGGAACCCTCGGCATTGCAATTCTTGGTATTGGGCGGGGATTTGGAATTCCTTTTGGAATAATTATGGGAACCCTTGTTTCGGGAGCATTTATCGCTGATAAAATTTCTCCTATCTCCGGACTGGTTAATTTAAAACTTCAGGTTACGGGAGTAAAATATAGGGAATTTTTAGGGCCGGTAAAAAAGACTTTTATTCCGGTTTTTGTTCTTGGAGCGGTTTTTTATTTTTTACTTGGTTTTGGGTTGGAAATTTCCGAAAATGGAGAAGGGGTTGCCCAATTGCAGAGGGCTCTCCATGAAGGTTTCAATATCTCACCCTGGCTTTTTGTCCTTCCACTGCTCACCGTGGTCTTACCTTTATTGGGGGTAAATATCCTTGTTACTATTCTCACAGTTCTTTCCGGGGGGATTTTTCTGGCAATTTTTTTCCAGGGAGCGTCTTTGGGAGAAATTTTTTCCCACATTGTTTTCGGGTTTTCTCCCGTAACAAATTCCGGTGAATTAAACGAAATCCTTGTCGGAGGAGGAATGGTTGGGATGGTCGAAGTGGTTTTTATTGTGGGGTCTGTTATTGCTTTAAGCGGATTACTCGATCAATCGGGAACCTTAAAACCACTATTACAACCATCAATCCAGAAGGTGGAAAACCGGAAGCAGCTTATAGTTAAATCAGGTTTATTAGGAAGCCTCCTGACTGCTTTTGACCAGACTGTGGGAATTGTCCTAACTGCAAGAGTTTACGGCCAGAAATACCGGGAACTAAATGTTCCCCCGGCTTACCTCGCCCGGACCATTTCTGACTCCAGTACTGTTTTAGCCCCAATTATTCCCTGGAATGTAAATGTCGTGATAATAAGCTCTTTAACAGGAATTTCGGTACTGCAGTACGGGCCATATGCAGTTTTATGTTATCTTTTTCCCCTTGTGGTTGTTGCAATATACCTCCTGGATCTGATCCCAATTCCCGGTTTAAAGCCCAGGGAAAAAACGGGATAAAATTTGAATTATGACCATCAGGGTTTCTTGACAAGGCCTGGAAAGTTTGCTACAATTAGTTTGCGTTAAATGCAGGATTTTAGGGCTCTAACTACAATGGGGGGCCCAAAATCGAGGAATGATTATGGAAAAAAATGACCGGCTGTACATGGAACTGGCATTACAGGAGGCCCGGGAAGCCGCCCGTAAGGGAGAGGTTCCCATTGGGGCCGTTTTAATTGGCGGGGAAGAGGTTTTGGGCAGGGGACACAACCTGCGCGAAAAAAACCAGGACCCCACTGCTCATGCAGAAATTATCGCTATACAGGAAGCCGCGAGAAAAATGGGCACCTGGCGCCTGGAGAACTGCACCCTTTATGTTACCCTGGAACCCTGTCCCATGTGTGCGGGTGCAATTATGCTGGCCCGGATTAAAAGACTTGTTTACGGTGCTCAGGACCCCAAGGGAGGGGCAATAGAATCCCTTGCTAAGCTCTATGCCCTGGAAGGTTTTAACCATAAAGTTGCCTATCAGGGCGGGGTTCTTGGCGAAGAATGCGGAAAAATTTTGAGTGATTTCTTTCAAGACCTTCGAAAAGGAAGGGTGTCCGAGTCCGGCTGAAGGAGCTCGACTCGAAATCGAGTTGGCAGGAGACTGTCACGAGGGTTCGAATCCCTCCCCTTCCGCCAAGATTTTAATAGATTTGCGGAGAGGTGCTGGAGTCCGGCTTAACAGGCACGCCTGGAGAGCGTGTGAAGGCTCTGCCTTCCGAGGGTTCGAATCCCTCCCTCTCCGCCATTTTTATAGCT
Source organism: Halobacteroidaceae bacterium (assembly GCA_003550445.1). Taxonomy (GTDB): domain Bacteria; phylum Bacillota; class Halanaerobiia; order B1SED10-174; family B1SED10-174; genus T1SED10-26. The sequence goes on along the minus strand of PUKG01000017.1, from coordinate 2,167 downwards.
TTTTAAGTTTGGCCGCACTAGACGGGGGACTAGCGGTACCCTGTACCTGCAATCCGCTATAGCAGGGTCGAATTCCCGCCAGAGGATTTTTCTGTTCGGGGTCTGACCTGGATAAGTGGTGTAGAACTCCGGGTCCTGCGCGACGAAGATCCACGAACCCCGTCAGGCCCGGGAGGGAGCAGCGGTAAGTGGAAGCCTTCGGGTGCCGCAGGGGTTCCTGGAGGGAGCTAACTGTTCAGGTAACGTCCGGGCAGATATTTCGAAGGCGGGTGTGCGGCCAAATTTTCCCCCTCAGGGGGGTTTTTTATTTTCGGGGCAGGAGAGTGGAAGGTATTGACGAATTGACCTAAATGGGAGGAATTATTATGGCCTACATGGCGCTTTACCGCAAATACCGGCCCAACCGCCTGGCTGATATAGTTGGGCAAAAACCGGTTGTCCAAACCCTGATTAATTCATTAAAATCCGGGCAGGTCAATCATGCTTACCTTTTCTGCGGCCCCCGGGGAACCGGAAAAACTACAATAGCCCGGGCACTTGCCAAGGCAGTAAATTGTTCAGAAGGACCTACCCCCGATCCCTGTGGAGTTTGCGTTTCCTGCAAGCGACATCAGGATGGTAAATCCATGGATTTAATTGAAATTGATGCTGCATCCAATAGGGGGATTGATGAAATCCGGGCCCTTAAGGGAACTGTTTCATTTTCGCCCAGCGAGGGAAAAAACAAGGTATATATAATTGATGAGGTCCATATGCTCACCAAAGAGGCCTTCAATGCTTTCTTGAAAACCCTGGAAGACCCTCCAGACCGGGTTATTTTTATGCTGGCGACCACAGAACCCCATAAAGTTTTGCCCACAATCCTTTCTCGCTGCCAGCGCTTTGACCTTCGACTCCATACGTACAGGGACATTATTGAACGCCTGGAATTTATCTGTAAAGAGGAAAAGGTTAAGGTTTCTTCCGAAGCCCTGCAGGCCATTGCCGAAGCAGCAGGTGGTGGACTGAGGGACGCAATTTCCATTCTGGACCAGTCCATCTCCTATTCAGGGGGTTCTGTGGAAAGGGACCAGGTTTATGAACTTTTGGGCCGTCTGGATAGAAAGGATTTAGCCCGGGTGGTGGAAAAAATATTCGCCGGGGATACGGGATCTCTTTTTAGCCTCTGGCAGGAAATAGAGGAAAAGGGGAAAGACCCCAGGAATGTGTTAAACGACCTTACCGAGTACCTGCGAAGCCTTTTGGTTTTAAAGGAATGCGGTGTTGAAACACGCCTATTAGAGATGCCCGTAGAAGATAAAAAAGAATTGTTGGCCCTTGGTAGGCATCTGGAACAATCGGATATTCTCAGTATGCTGGAACTGCTTGCAGGGATGGAAAAAGAAATGGACTATTCCAACCATCCCTTTTTACTCCTGGAGATGGCAGGTCTCCGTCTTGCAGGTTTTTCTGGAGAAAAAAAAGTGAAAGAAGAAAAAGAAGCCAAGAAGGAAAATATAAAGGAAAAAACATTGGAGAAAGAAGTTCCTGAAAAAAAGCAAAAAAAGAAAGTGGAGAAAAAGCCGGAACAGGAAGGCAAAACAGGGGAAATAAAAAGGAAAGAAGAAAAAGTATCTTCGTCCAAATCGGTTCGAGAAAACTGGGTGGATTTCGTGCATTTCCTTGGGCGCAAAAAAGAAGAAAGCAGCGTATATCCCAGGCTGCAGGCCCTTTTGCGGGATGTTTCTCCTCGGGGGCTGGAGAAAGGAAAATTAACCCTACAGGTGCGTTTTGCTTTCCACAGGACTGAACTTGAGAAAAAGAGGGACTACCTGGAGGATAGCCTTCAGGAGTATTTTGGGAAAAAAATTGTCCCCCGTTTTATTATGGAAGGAGAGCAGGAGGAACAAATAAATAAAGAACCTGAAAGAAAAAAAGAAAAAAAAGAAGAGTCTTTGCGGGACCACCCCCTGGTTCAGGAGGCTCTGGAGCTTTTTGAAGGTCGGATTGTAGAAGAGTGAATTTTGTTAAAGGAGGTCAATGGAAATGAATATGGGAAAAATGATCAAACAGGTGCAAAAAATGCAGGCAGAAATGGCTCGCATCCAGGAAGAACTCGCAGAAAAGGAAGTAAAAGCCAACGCAGGAGGAGGAATGGTAGAAGTTACAGCCAATGGGAAGCAGGAAA
>PUKG01000022.1 GCA_003550445.1 Halobacteroidaceae bacterium | reverse complement strand
GTTTTCAGCCTTGAGATGCCCCTCTTTACTGAAGTCCTGACCTGGCCATTTTTGGGGTATGCAGTTTTCTTTTTCACAGGTGGATTGTTTTTGGGTTTGGGCGCCAGGATTGCGGGAGGTTGCACCTCGGGGCATAGTATTCACGGGATTGCCAACCTCCATAAATCCAGCATTATAGTTACAATTGTTTTTCTGATTTTTGGAGCAATAGCTGCTGCAATCCTCAGGGCTTATCTTCTGGGAGGTGGAGGATTATGATGAAAAAGCTTTGCTTCCTGGCCTTTGGGGTTTATTTCGGGTTTGTTTTAAGCCGGGTTGGTGCTTCTGATTACCAGGTGATCTTCCAGATGTTTACTGGAGAAGATTTGCACCTGGCCTGGGTAATTTTAACGGCAATTATTGTTGGTAACCTGGGCATGCGCTTTTTAAAGGCAAAAGGGAACCTGGATAGGAGCGGAAATGCAATAGAAATTAAACAAAAGAAACTTGGCCGTTTAAGTATAGCTGGTGCAGCAATATTTGGGATTGGCTGGGGAATGGCTGGTGCCTGCCCCGGAACGGTTCTTGCCCAAATTGGGGAGGGAAGAATTATTGCCCTCTTCACCCTTTCGGGGATGCTTGCGGGAACCTACCTATACGGCTATATCCTTTCTCGCTGGCCAAAAATAAACGGATAGACTTAAGACCACTCCGTGGGGGGTGGTCTTTAAATTTTCGAAGGTTTAATTTCACCCAAAAAAATTAAATATCAGGTAATTATTTACAAAGAAAAATTTTGCCTATATAATAGTTTTAAACCGATTAAAGGCTATTATGCCTAATTTATTAGCTTTAACTGAAAATTAAGTGGTTATGCGCTCTTAATCTCTTTTCCAGGAAGAAATGGTGAAGACGAGGAAATTTTCATTTTGAGGAGGTGAAAAATTGGGAAAGATAGTTAAACAGGTTCTTTGGGTTATGTTTCTTTCTGTTTTATTACTTGGGGTTCCAATAATTGCAAGGACTTTTGCTAACCAGTTCAATTTTTCCTGGGTTGACCCCGATGGCACTTTCGCCTGGCTTTCCGTCCGGCATATCTTCCAGGGCCTGGTTTTTCTCGTTATTATGATTTTTATTACTAAAGCAAGGGGTATTAAGTTTGGTTTTATCCTGGGGGATAAGAAAGTGGGATTATTTTTTGTCCGCCTTTTTGCAATAATTGGCGGAATTTATTTACTGGTTTCTTTAATAATTATTTTTCTTACTGGCTCCTTTGCTGTTTTTGATGCTCCCCTTACTTTCAGAAATATATTTGGTTATTTAGGGTTTCAACTGTTTCTTTCCGGGCCTGTTGAGGAATTGATTTTTCGTGCATTTGCTATCACTATGCTGGGGCTAATGGTCAAAGGAGGGGTTTTCAAGGGGAAAATAAGCACTGCAAATATAATTGCTGCAATAATTTTCGGCCTTGCTCATGTGAGATGGGAGCTTTTTCCCTTTTCTGCTTCTTATGATCTTTTCCAGGTTATTTATGCTACAGGATTGGGTATTGTTTACGGGGTTTGTTATGAAAAGACAAAAAGCATGATTTACCCTATGGTCATGCATAGCATTAACAATGTAGCCGCGGTTGGAGCGACAATAATTGCAGGTTTTATCTTGGGTTAGAACAAGCAAACAGGTTTTAAGTTTGATTGGAGGGGATATGGCAATTATTAAAGGCTTGGGTTATTTTAACTTCATTTTTCCTATTGGGTTAAGAAGGTCTAAAAGGTTTTAATTTTCTTTTTTCAGTCATTAAAAAAAAGCTCCCACTCGGGCCTAAGGAGGATTTAAGTACCCGAGGGGAGCATTTTTTGGGAGAGAGATGAGTTAATGGGTTTTAAGCATTTTTTAGCCACTTGAAGGCGGTTGCTGCAAGCAAAGCAGATCCCTTCCAGAGGATATCTTCGTAAACATCGAATTTGGGGTGATGGTTGGGATACACGTGCCCATCCTTTTCCCTGGCTCCTACCAGGAAGTAAAAAGTTCCCGGAACTTCATTGAGGAAATAGGCCATGTCTTCCCCGCCCATAAGGGGGTCCTCCATTTTTTTTACCTGGGTTTCCCCGAAAAGGGATGTAGCGACCTGGACCAAAAAATCGGTTAACTTTTCCTCTGTTACCAGGGGTGGATAGCCATAGTGGTAATTAAAGCTTACTTTCCCTCGCTTGGCTTCGGCAATTTTTTCGGCCATTTCTCCCATCCTCCGGGAGATAAGCTCTCTTTCCTCCTGGTGGATAAAACGTGCGGTTCCTTCAAGTTCGACTTTTTCGGGAATAATATTAAAGGCTGTACCCCCCGAGATTTTCCCAACAGTAATAACACCGGGATGCACCGGGGAAAGTTCCCTACTGATTAAGGTCTGCCATTCTCCGATGATGCTGGAACTCATGGTAACAGGGTCAACTGTTTTATGGGGTAAAGCCCCGTGCCCTCCAGAGCCCCGGACTTCACAACTGAAGCGGTCCAGACAGGCCATCCTTGGATTATAGGCGATGTCTCCTGCCTTAAAATCTCCGTAAAAATGGGGTCCGCCAATATGTTGCCCGATGATTGCATCAACTTTTGGATTGTCCAGAACACCTTCTTCGATCATTGGCTTTGCGCCCCCTGGGCCCTCTTCTCCGGGCTGGAAAATAAACTTAACATTTCCAGGCAAAATATCCCTGCTGGCATGAAGAATATGGGCTGCACCAAGGGCCATTGCAGTATGGGCATCATGTCCACAGGCATGCATTTTTCCGGGGTGTTTGGAAGAAAAGGGAAGGCCTGTCTCCTCTTCTATAGGTAGGGCATCCATATCTGCCCTGATTGCAATGGTTTTATCTCCGGTTCCTCCCCGGAGAAGGGCGCTAATCCCGCTTTTGGCAATTCCGTTTCTTATTTCCAATTCCATGGGTTCCAATTTTTCCAATACGTAACCGGAGGTCTTTGGCAGCTCAAGACCAAGTTCAGGAATTGAGTGTAAATCCCTTCTCCATTGAATAATGTCTTTCTCGATTTTTTTTGCCATGGAATTAAAGTCGTTCATAAAAAAACCTCCATTTTTGAAAAAAGAGGGGAGTACTGATCCGGTACTCCCCTTATTTTTTTACTGGACAGAATCATCAATCCAGATCTGGTTAAATCTGCTCAGATTGTACATCCCCAGGCCACCGGGGACTGTGGTATAACCCTGGACTTTAGGATGGGCTGCCTCAGCCTGTGGTCTCCAGAAAAGGAATATCCATGGGGATTCCTCAATGAGAAGCTTTTCAACTTCAAGGTAAATTGCTTTTCTCTCGTCATAATCGATGGTTTTTAAGCCTTCCTCGAAAAGTTCATCCAATCTTTCATTTTCGAAGTTAACACCAACGGAATGATTTGACCCGTCCCTACTGTGGAATAAAAATCTAAGGTAATCGGGATCAGGATTGGCCATACTCAAACCGTCCTGCTGCATTACATAAGCCCCGCTGGTCCTATTTTCGATCATGGTAGAAACCTCAACGGTTCTCCAGTTGACCCTTAAACCAAAGGCCTGCAATTGTTCCTGAACTACCTCGGCTGTATCACTGTGAACAGCAATTGCGGCAACTGTAAACTCAATGGGTGGAACTTCAGCAGGAGAATTATAACCGGCTTCTGCAAGTAATTCCATTGCTTTTTCATGGTCGGGAAGGAGGGCTCCTTCCAGTTCATCCTGGTAAAAAAGGCTTCCAGCAGGCTGTAGAGGTCCAGACTTAATATCACCATGTCCACCAAAAGCAAGGTCAAGAGCCATCTGCTGATCCACAATATAATTCATTGCCTGGCGAACTTCTTTTTGATCAAATGGTTCCCGGTTGTGATTTAAACGGATTCCGTTGTAGAGGCTTTCATGGGTGAAAAGGCTGAATTCGGCATCCAGGTAATCAAAATCCTGCCAGGGCACGTATTCGATTAAGTCAACTTCACCGGAAATTAGGGCATTTACTCGAGTCTGGTCATCCTGGAAGGGTATCTGGATTAACCTGTCCAGGTAGGGAAGGCCTTCCTGCCAGTAATTAGGGTTCCGGACGAAGACGTATTCTCCCTCAGGTTCCCAACTTTCCAGCATAAAAGCCCCGGTACCGTTAGTCTCCCTATTAAAGTTCATCCCATTTTCAATATCCCGTGCACTTACGATATAAAGGGTGAATGAAGCAAGGTCATGGAGAAATGTTGCATCGGGTTCCCTTAATACGATTCTAACGGTATAGTCGTCAATGGCTTCGTAATTAAAAAGACCGGCAATTCTTCCGTGACGGGCAGCATTGGTTTCGGGATCTTTAATTCGATCAAGGGTAGCGATTACATCCTCGGAGGTAAATGGTGTTCCATCGTGGAATTCAACGCCTTCACGGAGGTGGAAGATATAAGTTTGATCACCTTCCATTTCCCAGTCGGTGGCGAGGGCACCACGAAATTCTCCGTTCTCATCATATTCAATCAGGGTATCGTAAATATTACCCTGGACTGCTGTACTGGTTGTCCCGTAGTTGATGTGAGGGTCAAAACCTTCTGGATCCCTGAGGATACCGAATCTAAGGGTCCCTCCGCTTTGGGGTTCGGCGAAAACCTGAGTAGCAGGGAAAAGGAGAGCAGCAGTCAGAAGTAGGACAGTTAAGGTCAGCAAAACATTTCTTTTCATTTGTTTAACTCCTTTCAGTTTTTTTATTCCATTTCACCAGTTCAACAATTTTGGTAAGGGTATCCCTCCTTCTATTGTCTTAGTCTGGGATCAAGGTTATCCCTAACGGCGTCGGCAAAAATATTAAAAGAAAGGACCGTAAGGGAAATGATAACTGAAGGCCAGATTATGCCATATGGGCTCATCTGCATGAAACGAGCAGACTGCTGGACCATCCTTCCCCAGGATGGGGTTGGAGGTGGTGGACCAAGGCCGAGGAAACTTAAACCGCTTTCAAGTAGTACTGCTGCACCTAAAGTCAAAGACATTTGAACCATTATTGGGGCAAAGATGTTGGGCAGGATGTGCCTGCCGATAATCCTTGGAATGCTTGCTCCCAGGGCCTGGGCCGCTTCTACATATTCCAATTCCTTTACCAGCAATGTAGAGCTATGGGCTATACGGGCGAATCTGGGGATGTATAAAAGGCCTATTGTTAAAATCAAATTTATTACGGAAGGACCGAGAAAAACTATTACGAAAATTGCCAGCAAAAATGGAGGAAAAGAGAAAAGGGCATCCATTAAACGCATTAAAATATTTTCCGTCCATCCTCCCGAGTATCCAGCAATTAAACCTGCAAGGGTTCCGATAACCGAGCTAATTGCAACGGCCCCCAGGCTAATTATTAAGGTTAACCTTGCTCCGTGGATCAAGCGGGATAAAATATCCCGACCAAATTCATCAGTCCCTAAAAGGAATTCTGGGCCTGGTCCGCTGAATCTATCAAGGGTATTCATCTGGCTAAAGGAGTGTGGGGCGATGATAGGAGCGAAGATTGCAGTAAGAGCAAGCAGTAAAATGAATAGGCCGCAGATGATAATTCTAAAGTCTTTTAACAGTCGCTTTATAGATTTGAACCGGTTCATTTTTCGGCCTCCTTATTTATAGCGAACCTTAGGGTTGATAAAGGCGTAGGAAAGATCAGTTACAAGGTTAACCAGGATAAAAAGAAAAGAAGTTAGAAGCACCGTTCCCTGGATAACCGGGTAATCCCGAGATCCGATGGATCTAATCAAAAGAGTGCTCAGGCCCGGCCAGTTAAAAACGTTTTCCACGATAACGCTTCCTGCGAACAAAATTCCGGTCTGCATCCCAATAAGGGTGATGACTGGAAGCAGGGCATTGCGGAGAACATGGCGATAAGTAATTACCCTTTCACTTACCCCCTTTGCCCTTACTGTCCGGACATAATCCTGGTTAAACTGTTCAAGCATAGAAGTTCTGGTCATCCGCATAACATTTGCCAGGGGAGCAAGGGAAAGGCTAACTATAGGCAATATTGCGTAGGATAGCCAGCGAGAAGGATCTTCAAAAAGATTTGCATAGCCAGCCGAGGGTAAAACCCGCAAATTAATGGCAAATATTAATACAAGGATATTTCCACTAACAAAAACAGGAACCGAGAACCCGGTTAAAGCAATTCCCGAGAAGAAAAAATCGGAAAATTTCCCCCTTCTTCCTGCAGCTAAAATCCCCAAGAAAATTCCTAAAAGAGAAGCCAGCACCATGGCAGGAATAATTAACTGTAAAGAACGGGTCAGGCGGATCCTTAAATCCAGGGTAACAGGTCTTTGATTTACAAAGGAGTTACCGAGATCTCCCCTAATAAGCCCGCCCAGGTATCGACTATATTGGACCATGAGGGGGTCTTCAAGGCCTAATTGTTCTCTTACTCTTGCCAATTGTTCTGCAGTGGGTTGATGTTGTTCCCCTCCTCCAAGGACAACCATTGCAGGATCCCCGGGAAGGAGGTGGACGAAATAAAATAAGATGGTAGCAACAAGCCAAAGCAGGATGATTGTTAAACCCAATCTTTTCAGTAAATATTGACTCATCAATTTTCCCTCCGAAAAAAGAGCTAATTTAAAATTTTTAAACAAAACCGGAAGTTCTCTATTTGTTTAAACAAAAAAAGCAAAAAGCGTGCCAGGCTGGAAAAAGAAAAAACCCTCCCTTTTTACAGAAGAAAAATGGAAGGGAAGAAAAATCTCCCGGGAAAAATTCTCATTTATGAGAAGTCTTTGAAAACCGGGAGAGTTTTAAATTAAAAACAAATTCTCTTTTACTGGGGTGAAAGAAATGCTTTTAACTTTTCTAATTCCCAAACCAAAAAATTCGAGAAAATATATTATAACCCTTCTGGATAGAAAGGGTGTCTCAAAATTGATGCAAAAAAGTTTCAAAGTTGAGATATTTTCCTGTAAAGTGTTGCCCGGCTAATTCCAAGTTCTTCAGCAGTTCGGGCTTTACCCCCTTCGTCCCAACCGTTTTTTTCCAGGAAATTTAGCAGTGTTTCCTTCTCAAATTTTTTAACCATTTTTTTCAAAGAAACTTTGTCCTGGTTTGCAGTTGTTGTCGAACCTGTTTGAAGGCGTTCTTTAATTACATCAAGGTTAATGTAGGGCCCTTCGCTGAAGTTAATTGCAAATTCTACCAGGTTTTCCAGTTCGCGGACATTCCCCGGCCAGGAGTGGAGTTTTAAATTTTCCAGAGCAGAGGTAGCAAAGCCGAGGATATTTTTCCCGAACCGGTTGTTAAAAACGGTTAAAAACTGTTCGGTTAATTCGGGAATATCCTCAATCCTTTCCCTCAAGGGAGGGAGAACAATAGGGACAACGTTAAGTCGGAAAAACAATTCTTCCCGGAAAAGGTTTTTTTCAATTAAATCTTCCAGGTTTTTATTGGTAGCTGTTACTATCCGGATATTAATATCCCTTGTTTTTACTCCTCCCAGGCGGGTTGTTTTCTTTTCCTGAAGGGCCCGAAGCAGCTTCGCCTGCAGAAAAAGGGGCATGTCTCCGATTTCGTCAAGAAAAAGAGTCCCCTTGTGGGCAAGTTCCATTTTTCCTGGCTTACCCTTTTTATCAGCCCCGGTAAAAGCTCCGGGTTCATAGCCAAATAATTCGCTTTCAAGGAGGGTTTCAGGGATAGCACTACAATTAATACTTACAAAAGGAAAATTGTTTCTATTGCTGGCGTTATGGATTGCCCGGGCGAATAGTTCTTTGCCTGTTCCGCTTTCTCCCAGGATCATAACAGTGGAATCGCTTGAGGCCACTTTTTTGGCTTTCTGTTTTGCATTTTCCAGGGTAGAACTATTTCCGATTATATCTGCAAAAGAAATATTCTCAGGTCTTTCCATTATTCTGTAAACTGAACGGTGAACAACTTCCAGATCGGAGAAAGAACCTACAGCTCCTAAAATTTCTCCCTCTTTTTTTATTAAATGAACCGAGGACATAAATCTTTTGGTTTCTCCGGAGGTCTTGAAAAACTCCTCCTGGTCATTGTATTCCCTGTTTTGGTTTATTGCCTGGAGAAGGAGAGATTCTGGCCAGATATCTTTGAGGAGTTTTCCGGAAAGAGGCTTATCGTCGTTCTTTCTTCCAAGTAACTCAATGGCTTTATTGTTAACCTGGCTGATTTTACCATCCTTATTTACACAAAGAACACCATTATCAACATTTTGGATGATTGTTTCCAATTCTTGATTTCGAGCTGAGGCCTGTTCAAATAAGGTTACCTCACCAATTTTGCTTCCTATTAAATCTGCCATCCGGTTTAAGAAGGAAAAATACTGGTCCTTTTTCCTGCTGAGGATTTTTTCCTGTTCTTTGTCACAGGCCGAAATTCCAATTACTCCAACTACCTCATCGCTCCAGAAAATAGGGGTGCACAAAAGGTAGGCTTCTATGCAATCTTCTTTCCTCTGGCAGTCCAAACATAGCTCGTTTTCACCAGGGTTATCAACAACAGTGGGCTTTTTTTGTTTCAGAATTTTGGCAAAAACAGAGGTTTCAGGAATAGGCTGGTTTATGGATTTTTCATAAGGTCCTGTTCCGGTTATCCTGATCAATTGGTTATCTACAATTGTTACATCGGTTTCTAAAGCTGCTGAAATGGCGGCAGAGACCTGTTTTATTCCCGGACTAATTTTCTGTAGATAAGTTTCCATCTTAATCCTTCTTTCCTTCTATAGTTTGTTTATTAGTTATTCGGTTAAATTTTTTCAATGCCTTCTTTT
>PUKG01000205.1 GCA_003550445.1 Halobacteroidaceae bacterium | reverse complement strand
TTTTTCTATAGAAAATGGGGAAATTTTTGGCCTTTTAGGTCCCAGCGGGGTGGGTAAAAGCACAACCCAGAAAATCATGACCAAACTCCTCAAAGATTTTAGGGGTGAAATTCTTTTTCGGGATAAAAACCTGCAGGCTTATGGAAGGGATTTTTACCAGGAAATTGGAGTTGGCTTTGAAATGCCCGTCCATTTTTCCAAGTTGACGGCCCAAGAAAACCTTACCTTCTTTAAAAAGCTCTACAGGGAAAACGCGGATACCGATTCCCTTTTAGAACGAGTTGGTCTGATAAAAGACAAGGATAAAAAGGTTGCAGAGTATTCCAAAGGAATGAAGGTCAGGTTAAATTTTGTCCGGGCCCTATTAAATAATCCCAAGATTCTTTTCCTGGACGAACCAACAATGGGCCTGGATCCGAAAAATTCCAGAATTATTAAGGATATTATAAAAGAATTTCGGGAAAACGGTGGCACAGTCCTGCTAACAACTCATCTTATGAATGATGTAGAAGAACTCTGTGACAGGGTTGCCTTTATGGCCAATGGAGAAATTGCAGAAATTGACACCCCCAAAAACCTGAAATTAAAATACGGAGCTCGAAACCTTGAGGTTGAATATGCTGAAAACGATGAAATCCTAAATGCCAGTTTTGACCTGGATACCTTTGGCAATAACCCCGAGTTTCTTAATATTGTCCAGAACAAAACAGTTATTACCATTCATAGCAGTGAAACTTCCCTTGATGATATCTTCATTAAAATTACAGGGGTGGATACTGATGAGTAATTATCCTACCCTCTACTTAGGAGAATTGCAACGGTTAAGGAAATACAATATCCTGAGCGCTAGCCTTTTTGTTGCGGCCCTCTGGATAGGAGTTATTTATTTCTCAGAAATCCAGGAACTAACTACCATTTTTCCTCTCCTTGTCTTTATCGATGCTACTTCCATGGCAATTCTTTTAATCGGGGCAACGATGTTTTTCGAACGAGATGAAGGGGCATTAAAAACCCTTTTAATTTCTCCCATTACCATTACAGAATACATTTGGGCAAAAATTTCTGCAGGGGTTTCTTCAAATCTTTTAACCCTTCTAATCCTTTATGGGTATGCCCGGTTTTTCCGGGAACTTGACCTTAGTTTTTTGGGACTTGTCGGAGCAGTTATCCTGATTTCGGGGTTTCATTCCCTGGTAGGTTTTTTGCTTTCTTTCCGGGCCAAAACATTTACCCACCTTCTTATGAACATGTTCGTTTATTTCCTTGCCCTTGCTCTTCCCGTTGTTCTTGATCTTTTGGGAATGATTGAAAGCGATTTAATTTCCAACCTTCTTTACCTTCTTCCTACAAAAGCTGCCCAACTTCTTCTTGTAGGAACTGCAGGGCTTTCTGAAACATGGGAAATTTTATTCTCAGCGACTTATCTGGTGGTTTTGGGAGGCATTCTTTATTGGTTTATTATCCGGAAGTTTTCTGATTTTGCTGCAAAAGAAAGTGGGGCTTGATAGGATATGTATAAAATATTTTTAGCCAGTGAATTAAAAAACTGGGTTCGTGATCCCATGACCCGCTTTATGCTTATATACCCACTGCTTTTTGGGCTTTTTGGCAGGTACCTTTTACCGGAAATAGCTGAGATGAGTGGCTTTTTCCTGGAAGCCTTTGCCGACTTTGTTCTTGCTGTTCTGGCCATGTTTATTCCCCAGATTTATGGGGCTCTCCTTGGTTTTTCTCTACTTGATGACCGGGATGATAATATTATGCCTTCAATCAGGGTTAGTCCTTTAAGCCTTCATCAGTTTTTTTCTTTCAAGGTTGCCATGACCCTTGTTCTATCCTTCATAGCTGCAGTCTTTGTCCTCTGGTTTGTCGATATTGGGGGGCTAAGCTGGGGTAACATCCTTTTGGTCTCATTCCTTGCAAGCCTGGGAACCCCAATTAATGCTTTTTTAATTAACGCTTTCTCCAGAAACAAAATTGAAGGGTTCGCAGTAATGAAAGGTATTGGAACCTTAATTGTTTTCCCCATTATTGCTCTCTTTTTTACCGATGCCAGGGAATTTTTCTTCGCCTTTGTTCCGGCTTTCTGGCCTGTAAAAGCTATCAGTGTTCTTATCCGGGGATCAGAAGTTCTTCCCCTTAATTTCACTTCCTATTTTACCTTGGGTTTGATTTACGTCCTTATCCTTAATGTTTTGGTTTACAGGTTTTTTCTCCAGAAAGTTAGAACCTGAACTTAAAAAGCGCCCCTTGGGAGGGCGCTTTTTTATTGATCTTTTTTGGCTATAAAGAAAAATCGGTGACAGGTAACATCAAAAAAACCTTGAGCTTCTAAGACTTCGTGCAGGGTGTAAAGGTCTTCCCGGTATTTCTCTACACTGAAATCGGGAATCTGCCAGGGAACAGCGTGCAGGTAATATATTATTGCCCCGATATCATAAAAACGGGTTTTGGTAATGTCTTCCTTGCTTTTTATTATTTTAAAGCCAGAAGAAAGCATTTGATCCAGGGCCGCCTGTAAATTCCAGCCTAAAAACTCGCTTTCCGGGGCCTGGAGCAAAAGGTTTAACTCCAGGTCATTTAGGCCTCCCACCTGCTGGGTAATAAAATGGCCTCCGGGCTTTAAAACCCTTTTTATTTCTTCAGGATCAAAAGAACCATGCCTGTTGATTATTAAGTCAAAATCCTGATCCTTTACAGGAAGGGTGTATTCATCTTCTGTTGGATGAACTTTTACCCCGAGAGGTTTCAGGTTTTCCTGGGCAACCTTAATATTTGGAGCATATCCCTCTGTGGCTTCTGTTTTTTCGGGAAGGGGTGAAAGCCTCATTAAAAACTCCCCTCCCCCTGTAGCCATATCCAGCAGGGATTGAGAATTTATCAAATAATTCCTGACTTCGTTATAGTAATTCCAGTTCAGAGGAAATTCTTCCATGCGGCGGCTCTGAGTAAGAAAGGAAAAATCCCAGCCCGAAAAATCTGTATCCTTTTCCTCAAGGAAAAACTCAAATCTCTTCCTTGCTCCCTTATCCACAATTACCCTCCTCTCCTATTTTCCAAAACCAATTTCTTTTTCCCAGGCAAAAATTTTCCGATGATCACTCCCCATTACCGAACCATATAACCCATTTGCTGCCGGGGAATACCCTCCTACAGTGGCTAAAGTAGCGCCCACCTTTTGCAATCTCCCGAGGCCTTCGGTTAATAAAGCCCTCCCCAGTCCTTTTCTTTGATGGGATGGGTCAATTCCAACGGGTTCGAAATAGGCCGAGCGGGTCACATCATCAAACCATATGGTACAAAATCCTGAAATTTCCTTCTCTGGCGAAACACAAACCAGGTCTAAATCCCTCCGGTAAAGGGGCATTTTTTGAATATTAAGGTACCATTCCCACCCAGAATAACCTTCATCTTTTTCATTGGGATGAAAAGCCCGCCAGGAAGCCCAGGCCCTTGCTGGCAATTCTTCTCTTTCTCCCAGAGATCTAATAATGTAACCTGATGCCAGATCTGGCTTAAAATTTTCCGTAGAATCAATAATTTTTCTATGTTTTCTTTCCGGGTTTTCTTTAGGAACATAACCTTTATCTTTTAATAACTCAATTAGCGTGGGATTGTCCTCATGGGCCCAGACCTGTAACTCCCCGTTTTTAGCCAGTTTCTTTTCAGCAGTTTCAATCATTTGACCTTCCAATTCCCTGGTCTTAAACTTCGGGTGAACCTGGAGAAAAACCTCCCCTTCATCTTCAATGTTAAGAACCCCCGCCAATTGGCCCCGCTCATCTTCCCAAATATATACTAATCCTTTTAAGGTATCAATTTCCAGGCAGTTCAACAGCACATGCCACCGCCAGTAATCAAGGCGAGCAGGTTGCCAGGAGATTTCATGCCTCCCATTTTCCAGAAAAATCTGGCGTAAAAAGTTCCGGATATTCCAGTAATCTTCCTCTTTATTTAATTCTCTCATTTCTATTTTCACCGGGTTCCCTGCCTTCCAAAATAATCTTTCCTTAACAGTAAGGTTTTAGTTCTATCTTTATATGGGAAAAACCTTCTTGGAAAAGAAAAACCCGGTTCCCCGGGTTTGTTCAGTTTTTGTTTTGTAAAATCAACTTCTTTTTTGCTTTTTAAGGTTGTCAATTATTTCTTCCATTTCTTCCTTTTTGATTTCGCCACGGGCATATCTAAGGCGGGCAATTTCTATTGGATCTTCTTTTTCATTGGTTGCTGATCCTTTTTCTCTCGATCCCTGTTCTTTCAAAAGATAGGCTATTACCCAGACAATGGCTACAATTACTATTATCGAGAAGATAACCATAAACCAACCTCCTGTTCCCATGTGCGGCCACCAGTGCATACAAAAACCTCCTTCCAGTGGTTAGAGGGTTGCAAAAACTTATACCCCCGGGGGGTATTTCTATTGTACTACCTTTTTTTTAATAATGCAAATTCCTATCTTTAAATCCACCTTTAAAACAAAAAAGAGCCGTAAGATCAGCTCTTTTTTTCTATCACCAGTTAAAAATTACTTTTTCCCACTCCCCACTGCTTGCAGCAGGATAGGGATCGGCAGAATAAAAAACTAAATCCTTTTCGGGGCATACAACGCAGGAATAAACAGTTCCTTCGTTCTCACCCCGGGCTTCTACCCCTGGATTACCCAGCATTTTAAAGTAACTATCCGGAATTTTTAAATTTTCTTCTCCCAAAAACAGTTCTTTTAAGTTTTTTTCTCTCTCCTGGGATTCTTGAGAAGGCTCGTTACCTTCAGGAGCAATTTCAGGAAAATGATAGTGGTTTGCCCCGGCAATGACTCTAGAAGCCGGTTCTCTTTTGCGAAACTTTTGACCCGAACATTCGAATACAGCATATTCTCCCCTTTTCCCATCTACAACAAAAAGGTTCATCCCTCCGTCTCTGGGCTTTTCTTTTAACATTTTCTCTAAGTCAGTAATTGAAGAGCAATTTTCCAGGGCCTGGCGGTGAAAAACGAATGGGGGAAGACCTTTCCCGGGCCTTTCCGGCAGCCAGTTATAATGGAGCCAGATTTTTTCCTTGTTATATCCCGTGCCGGAAAAAGTCCCTCCTTCCAGGCCAAAAAGCATGGTAGGTATTTTCGCTTGTGCTTCAATAATTGTAATGTATCCCCAGATCCCTGGGATCAGGTAATCATTATTCCTCCCTACCCAAATACCATCGTTGGTTTCATGGATAAAAGAGGTGCAACCACCTTCAACACAAAGGTCAGAATAAAGCCAGCTGGCCACGGTATGAACCGAACACCCTGCTCCAAGAGCCATGTTTTCCAGTTCCACCTGGTATCCAAGGGGTAAAGTCCTCAGCCATTTAATTGCTCCTTTAACCAGCTGAGAATGATTAATTCCCTTTATTTCATCAAGCCTTTTTATATAATATTCTATATTTTTTTCAAGTTTTTTCCCTAACTTCTTCCCCAGGGTCAATCCAACTTCCTGATGGCTTCCTCTAGCATGGTATATTGGGTATTTCCCCATAAAACTCCCTCCTGTTAAAACTGTCCAAGTCTGCCACTTACCATGGCTACCCTTTCACAATATTTAAAAATTAAAATACCGAGGAAAGCATAAATTAATGCTATTCCAAGGGCTATTAGGATTTTTGAAAAAGGAAGAGCGGTAATAAAAACCTCCCCAACCATTACTTCCCTTACCAGGTGAGATGCCATGGTTCCGGGGAGAAGCTGGGTCCAGCCTAAATGGATGGGGGCAACAATTACGCCAACTAAAAGGAACTGGACCACTTGTAGAATTGATTGGATCCTTTTATAAAGGAGTTGCAGGCCCCCGAGAATAAAGCCCAGTCCTGAAATGGGGACTAAAAGTAAAATCACCAGGGGAAAAAGAGAAATCAGATCCAGATTTAAAAATCTCCCTGTTGATAACATCATCGCAAGGAGAATAACTACAGCCATGATAAAGTTTATTGCCAGGGATGCAATTAACCTGAAAGCTGTCACTCTAACATAACCAAATGGAGACATATAGAGCTGCTCAAGGATCCCTTCCCGGGCTTCATTAAAAAGATTATAGGAAATATCCTGGTAGATCATCATGGCAAAAACCCAGAGAACATAACCTACTATCAAATTGCCCAGGCCCGTTCCATACATATCTGTTCCCCCGGCTAATCCCCGAAAACCCAGGAAAATCAAAAGAAAAACCACATAAAGGGTTACAAACCCCCCGATAAAGTTGAAAAAGTACCTTTTTAAATAAACGAATTCCCTTTTAAACTGAGCTCCCAAAAGAACCAGATTTCCCATTGGCTCCCCTCCTCCCCACAATCTCCAAAAAAACCTCTTCCAGGTCTATTTCCTTCCTTTCGATTGATTCAATGGCCGAATTGTTTTTCCGAAGAATGTCCAGAATCAGGTAAAGATTCTCCATATCTTCAAGTTGGACATCAATACAAACCCCATTGCCTTCTCCGTTGCTAAAAAATGTGTTTTCTATTCCTTTAACTTCTAATTCCTGTTCTGGGGTAAGAGGACTTCCCAGGTGTAACCTGTAGGATTTAACTTCAAACAATCTAAGGAGATTATCTACCCTGTCGTCGGTGACAATTTTGCCTTCATTGATAATAATTACCCTGGGGCAAACGGCTTTAACCAAACGCATATCGTGGGTGGTTAAAAGGACAGTTTTATTCTCTTCCCTGACAACATTCTGCAGCATTCCCCTGATTTCCAGGGCCGATTCCACGTCCAAACCGAGAGTAGGCTCATCAAGGATCAAAACTGGAACATCTACTACCAAAGCAACTGCCAGGGCAAGTTTTTGCTGCATACCCCGGGAAAGGCTCCTTGCTGTAACGTTAACCTTATCTTCCAGGTTAAGAAGAGAAATCAATTCATCAACTCTCCCACGAACCATTTTAGGTTTTTCCCCTTTAAGAGCTGCAAAAAAATCAAGGTTTTCCCTAACAGTCAAAGGCCAGTATATATTTCGGTTTCCCTCCAGAACAGCACTGAGGTTTTCCAGGGCTTTCGATCTCTTCTCCCAGGGATTAAACCCTGAAACCATAACTTTCCCTTTATCAGGGGCAACAAGGCCGCAAATTATTTTAACCATTGTGGTTTTTCCTGCCCCGTTAGGACCCAGCAAGCCAACAAGTTCTCCTTCCCTTACCTGGAAACTAACATCTTCCAGGGCCTTTACTTT
The DNA here is from genome assembly GCA_003550445.1 of Halobacteroidaceae bacterium. Taxonomy (GTDB): domain Bacteria; phylum Bacillota; class Halanaerobiia; order B1SED10-174; family B1SED10-174; genus T1SED10-26. The sequence goes on along the minus strand of PUKG01000205.1, from coordinate 1,606 downwards.
TTCTTTTTTCTTGGGGTAGGTTTTACTTATTCCATCAACCCTTAAAAGGTCTTCCATAAAATTACCTCCGTTTAATCTTCTTTGCACTCATTCCTCTTATTTAAAATTCCTTCCAACTTAACCAAAAGATCCCGGGTCTGAAAACCAAATACATCAGTGATTAAAGGCATTCCTCCGGGTTTTTGGGTTTCGGTTCTCACCACAAAACCTCCTAAATTCCTGTAAAAACGGTTGGCGCGACTCCTTCGGTAATTATAGACAAGGAACTTTTCAATTTTAAGACTTTTAAAGGCCTCACAACCCGTCTGCATCAAACAAAGGCCTATTCCTTTACCCTGGTAATCAGGATGAACAAAAAGCCCGGTAAGCTCCCCTTCATAATCAAGTGGTTCTTCTTTGTTCAGGCCTGTTGAAACATATCCTAAAATTTTTTTATGTTTCTCGGCAACAAAAATCAAATTATTTTCTGGATCTTCTTTTAACCATTCCTGGCATTCTTCAACTTCCTGCATTAGGTTAAGTTTTTTCAGATATTCTTCAGGTTTAAAGTAATAATCTTTTTGCAGGCATTGAATATAAATTTCGGAAGTTGCCTTAAGATCTTCTTTTTTTGCTTTCCGGCAGGCTATTTTTTTCATTTTTCTTTAAAAGAAATTAAAGGGGTCATCAAAACTAAAAATAATACCCCTTTCTTGCTGGGCTATTAAAATTTTGGCCATTGCCCTGGCGTGAATACGGTCATGCCACAAAAACCTGCGCATAACCTTCTTTAAGGTCCATTCTTCCCCATCTAAACTATAAATTTTTCCGTTGCTTTTTTTCTCAAATCTTTCAGCCAGTTTTTCCATACAGTAATCCCGCCGTTGCAAAAAAGTTCCTCTGGGTTCAACAACAATCCCTATCCTGGAAAGATAAAAGTACTGGACCTGGTCAATATGTTCCATTATTTCCTGGATTGACGAGGGGAGTTTCCCGTAGAAAGTTTTTCGATTTCTTTTTGGGTCATCCCATTGTGGTTCAGAGGTTTCTTTGGATAGGGTAAAGACGTCATCAGCAGATTGGGTAATTAAATCCCGGAAAAGGAAAAATTCTTCCCGGGATAAAACTTCCCTATCAGTATCCAGCAAAATATCCGAATCTGCTTCCTCAACAGTTAAATGGGTTCTATGAACCTGGGCAACTTCAACATCAAAATCCTTTAAGGCGTTGGAGTTTGCCGGGAAGTCTAAAATTTTCTTGCACTCAGGCACTTTTTCTGCCCAGTTCAGGTATCGTTCGGCTTCAACGGGAACTTTTTTCAAGGCTTCATATTCTGTTCTTCCCCGCACAAAAGCCCCGGGAAGATTAATAATGTGACCCAAAAAGCCCCTGCCATTGGTTTCCAGGGCAACTCTAATCGATTTTTCCATAAAATCAACCCCTTCCCGCCAGACCCTTTCTGGCCTTAATTACGAACTTCCCGGGCCCAAGAAGGTAGCCCGCATCAATTATGTTTGAATAAACACTTTCAATTTCCGCTACAAGTGTTTTGCGAAATCTTTCTCCCCAGGGAATTTTTTGTGTTTCTCTGAGCCAGGTTTCTTTCCATTCTTCCATTACTTCCCGG
>PUKG01000134.1 GCA_003550445.1 Halobacteroidaceae bacterium | reverse complement strand
GGGAAATTGGTACAGCAGGATCGGCTACAATGTTGATTTTAAATATCTTACCCCTTGCCTTGTTTGCGGATGGTCCGGTTGAAGCCAGGATTACCGGAGGTACTTTTCAGGACTTTGCCCCATCAGCGTACCACCTGATCCGGGTATTATTTCCCCTGCTGCATAGGATGGGCGCAAGAGTAAAACTTGAGCTAAAAAAACCGGGTTACGTTCCTATTGGAGGAGGAGAACTTGTTTTTTCCTGTAAACCCCTGTCCCGACATCTCAAACCATTTCAATTGCTTTCGCCCGGCGCTTTAGAAAAAATCACCGGGATTGCTTTAAGTTCTCACCTGCAGTCTCCAAAGGTAAGTTCCAGGATGGCCCATTCCTGTTCTAAGGAAATGGAACGGTGGGGTTACGAGGTTGATATAGAAGAGATTTATGATCAAACTGCAAATCAACCTGGAGCAGTTCTTGCCCTCCGTGCCGAAACTCAAAACGGGGCTTTGCTGGGAATTGATATGGCTGGAAAACCAGGAAGAAGGGCGGAAGAAATAGGGCGTTCTGTAGGTCGAATGATGGTTGAAGATTTGCGATCCGGTGCTACCGTAGACCGCTTTACCGCTGACCAGTTAATAATTTTTGCCGGGCTTGCAGAGGGAGAATCCAGTTTTCGTATTCCTAGAATAACCGAACATGTTTCTACAAATCTATGGCTTATCGAACATATTCTTGACGTTGAAACCCGGCTGCAGGAAAACCTGGTTACAATAAAAGGGGTTGGATTGCCGGCCTCAAGGAGGTAGGAAAATGGTTAAAAGGGTAGCTGAGGTTAGCAAGGACGTGGCAATAGTGGCAAGGAAAGTTGAGGGGTACTGTTCTGCGGGTATTAAGGAAGGAGATAAAATTGTTATCAGGGGTCCCAATGTTTCCCTGGAAGAAACAGATGTAATTTGCAGTTATGCTTTTTCTAATGTTTTTCCCACGGTTTTTGCGCTGCGCCTTGGGGTTAATTTGCGGGATCTGGACCTGGAAGGGCGTCTCTGGCAGTGCGTTGATCCCGGACCACCCCATACCCCGGGTGGCCGGGTTTTGTTTGAAGTCGTCCCGCTGGAAAAAAGGTAAGTTTTGGGAGGGTTTTATTTTGCTGCAAAAAATTACATCCAGTATCCTTTACATGCCGGCTGAAGAAAGAACAGACCGTCCTGTTTTGGGTGTTGTGTCCGGTAAGCAAATGAGCTTGATTATTGATAGCGGAAACTCACCTGCTCACGCCCGCCAGTTTATAAAGAAACTTTCCACTTCCCGGGTTCCCCCACCCCGTTTAATGGGAATAACGCACTGGCACTGGGACCACACTTTCGGGATGTCGGTGTGGGATATTCCAACAATTGCCCATGTAGATACCCAAAAAGGCCTGGAAGTATTAAGGGAGTATTCCTGGGATGACGAATCCCTTGATGAGAGAGTTGAGCAGGGTCTCGAAATAGAATTCTGTGCGGAAATGATCAAAAAAGAATTTGCCTGGGATCGAGATCAGATAAAAATTAAATTGCCAGAAATTATTTTTCCCGAAAGACTGAGGATTGACCTCGGGGGATTAACCTGTTTGATTGAAAGAGTTGGTGGTGACCACGAGCCAGGTTCAACTGTTTTTTACATTCCAGAAGAGAAAGTGCTCTTTTTAGGTGATTGCCTGGGGCCGGATCTTTATGCTCCAAAATATTATTACTCTATCGATAAGTTCCTGGGGCTTTTGGAGAAGCTCAGAGGATATGGTGCCGGGACTTATGTTAGTTCTCATGGCGACCCCGAATCCAGGGAGGGCCTGGAAAGTGAAATGAAGCAATGGGAAGAAATAGCCAGGATTGTCGAAAAAAGAGGTGCAGATTACGAAGGAATATTGAGCAAATTAAAAGAAAGCTTAGGGCGCGAACCAACCCAGGATGACCGAGAAATGGTTGAATATTTAATTAATGGGTTGGAAATGAAGAAAAATCGAACTTAAACCTGCAAATAAAAAAAGAAGGCTGCTTATTTTTTGCATAAATAACAAGAGGGAAAAAGGTTTTAAAGGTGTTTTATAAAATAATTCTATAGAAAAGGTTTAAAAAGGGTCAGGGCTAGAAACAATTAAAGAAATTATTAAATTTTTAGGTGGAGTTTTTTTTTGTTAATTTTTTTGAGGTCCTTGACCTTCCTGAGCTGATTGGGAAAAAATCGGGGAGAAAAACAAAAAAAGATCTGGAAAACAAAATGCAAAATATCGGGAGTAGACTAAAAAACCAGAGAGAAAAATGGGATGATTTTTTTCAAGGGAATGGAATATTAAAATTGGGAGTGATTTCAATAAAAACTTTTTTGACAATAATTACGGTAATCTGTTTTTCCCTCGGTGGGCAGGCAGCTTCAGTAAATGGAGAGTTAATAGTTGAATTTTACAATGAAATGTTTACCCCCGATAGACTGGAGGAGGGTCTTAGCGGGGCAGTTTTTATGGTGGTTCAGGATGGAGAAATTGTTTTTCTGGATGGTTATGGCCTGGCCAATAGAGAAAAAAATATTGAAATTCATCCGGAAAAAACCAGGTTTAGAATAGGTTCGGTTTCCAAACTTTTTACAGCAACTGCCCTGATGAAACTGGTAGAAGAAGGTAGAGTTGACTTAGACAGGGACATTAAGGAGTACCTTCCCTGGTTGGATTTGCAGGGAGATTATTCAAAACCAATAACTCCCTGGCATCTTTTAACCCATACAGCGGGCTTTGATGAAAGAGCAATTGGGATGGTTGCAGAGGATTTTAGGGAAGTAATTCCTTTACGAGATTATATTGAAGAATCATTACCCCCCCGGATTGAAAAACCAGGGGTCTTGCCCCAATACAGCAATCACGGAATGGCACTTGCTGCTCTCTTAGTTGAAAGTGTAACCGGAATGGATTTTGACCGTTATGTACAAGAACATATTTTTTTCCCTCTGGAAATGACAGCGACCTCACCTCGACTGCAGGAACAGGAACTTAAAGATATTGCTAGGGAATATATTTATAGTGGAGACGAATTCATCCCCCGGCCCCTTTACGATTTTAATTTTCCCCCAGTTGGCTCAATAGTTTCCACAGCCCCTGATATGGCAAAATTTATTAACCTTTTTTTAGAAGGAAATGAACAGGTAATAAATGAGGAAACTGCCCAAAAAATGCTCGAAAGGGAATTCTTTTTGCATCCCCGCATGCCGGGGATTGGCCTCGGGTTTTTTGAGCTGGTTTTCCGGGACCACACCTTTATTGGCCACGGAGGGGATACCCTGGGAAGCCATTCTTTCCTTTTGCTTGAGCCGGAAGGAAGAACGGGTTTTTTTATTAGCTCAACGGGCTCTGCAGCCCCTCTTTTGGTCAGAGATGTAATTGAAGGTATATCAAAGACTTTTTACCGGGAATGGGCTCAGGGAGAACCGGAAATAATATCCGGGGGAGTTGAAGAGGATAAATTGTTGGGAATCTATCGAGCCAATCGGTTTTCCCGGACTGATCTATTTCGTTTTATGACGCTTTTACAGCCCAATCCCCGTATTGCTGCCGGGGGAGATGGAAAACTTAAAATGATAACCCCGGAAAGAGAAACTAACTTACACCCTGTAGAAGAAGATCTTTTCGTTAACCTTGAACAGGGTTACTATGTTTTTTTTGGTAGTATTGAAGACGGGAATAGGAATTACAAGCAGTTTAATTTTCCGATAATTGTGTATGAAAAGTTAGCCTGGTACGAAAACAACCAGATTCATTTGGTTCTTTTGGGGATTAGCATTATTATCTTTTTAAGTGGGTTAATCATTTTTGGATTAGTCCCCCTGATTCGCAGAAGGAAGAAAAAAACAAAGCCTAAATTTTTTTATCTCTCCGGGTTGGTTTCTTTAATTCAGGTTTCCTGGCTGGTCATAATCCTGATTTCTGTTGCCCGCCTTGGGGATTTTATGTACCTGGGCTTTGGCCTTCCTTTTTCTTTCCATCTGGGCAGGATCCTATTTTTTGCAGCCATATCCCTAACAATTCCCTGTATTTTTGGAATCTTTCATGTTTGGTCGAGAAGTAAGGGTGGCTTCTTCCAGAGATTACTTTTTTCATTTGTTACCGGGGCTTCCCTTGTTTATTCCTTGATTTTTTTACTTTACCGTTTTCCTTATTTTTAATAATTTACGACCTTTTGGGTTTTCGGATTTGAACTTTCCCCTTATTTCAAAGCCTGCTTTTTATGGAGATAAAAGGTAAGGCCTGTTGGAAGAAAAAGGATTTTTAACCCTGATTTTTTGAGGGAAATAATAATTAATTATTTGTGGAGGCCGGTTATGAATGAATTAAAGGTTGAAAAGGCTGATTTTAAGGACCTGGAAAAAGGGACCGGAGTATTATTTGAGGCCTTCCTTAATGAAGGTTTTACAAGCTTTATTTTTGATTTTTCCAAGAAAAATACTAAAAAATACCTTTTCCGGGCTTTCCTTTTGAGGACAAAATTAAACTATTTTGCCGGAGAACAAATTTTGCTGGCAAAAAAGAATGGAAAAATTGCGGGGATATGTTTTTTGAAGAGAAACCTGAAAATCCCCAGAGGGCTTTTTCTGAGGACAATCTTTCCCGACTTTTTCCTGATCCTGCCTCTGCTTTTTAAATTTCGTTTTGGCAATTTAATCCCAGGTCTAAAAAGCCTTAAATTAACCGTGAATATTGAGGAACCTTACCTTACCCTTGAAGCGATCGGTGTTGGCAAAGATTATCAGGGCCAGGGAATCGGAAAAATCCTACTGAATAAAACTCATGAAATGGCGGAGGGGGATCCGGCGATAAAAGGGGTATACCTGTTTACAGCAGACAAGAAAAATAAAGATATATATGAGCATTTTGGCTATGATATTGTTGAAGAAAAAAAAGAAAAGGGGATAACAGCATACCATATGTTTAGAACAACCTCCTTAAGATTGGATTCTGATCTTAATTCTTAGTTATAGTTGGGAGGGGGAAAGATTTTGGAAAATTTGGAGAAGAAGGTTTTCCGGTACTTTGGGAAAGAAGGGCTGAACTGGCTGAAAGAGATTCCCAGAATACAACAAGAGTGTATTAAACTCTGGGATTTAAAGGATGTTTCTGAGTCCGAAATTATGTCGGCAAATTATATTTCTTTCTGCAAATCCAACCTGTTCGGCGAAGTAGTTTTGAAAATAGGCTTTCCCCATCCAGACCTCTTCTCGGAAATGGAAGCCCTGCAAGTGTTTAAGGGAAAGAGGATAGTGAGGCTGCTTGATTTTAATCGGGAATTGGGCGCTCTTTTACTGGAACGAATTAAGCCGGGGGATAACCTGACTACAATAAAGGAGAGGGGAGATCGGATTAAAATTGCTGCTGAAATCTGCGGAGATTTGCCAATCCCTTGGGAAAAAAGAGGGGAAATTCCTCGGCTCCGGGACCTTGCAGAAAAGGCCTTTACCAATCTCCACAAAGAGGGTATAGCCGGTGAAAAAGTCAAGGGGTTGGTTAATTCCGCCCGGGAAAGGTTCAGAGAAATTTCCGAGGGGATGCCTGATTTTCTCCTGCACGGTGATCTTAACCACTGGAACATCCTCAAGAATATTAGGGAGTGGAAAGCTATTGACCCCAAAGGTTATAGAGGTCCAGCCTTTATGGAGACAGGTCGTTTTATGATCAACGAATTAAATATGACCCCTCCAGCGGAAAAAACCGAGTGCCTGGAGGAAATGGTAAATATTTTTAGCAAAATTTTAGGGCAGACAAATACCAGTATATCCCGGGCCGCTTTTATTGATAAGGCTTTGAGTTTGACCTGGAAATTTGAAGAATATAACCGTGGAAACCTTTTCCCGGATATAGCCGATCTGGAACTTCTGGCGAAATTTAACCAAATCCAGGAGGAAAAAGAAGGGTGAAAAAAATCCTTGTAATTGGACCAGCCGGGTCAGGTAAAACTGTATTTTCTCGGGAACTGGGTAATAAGACAGGGATTCCAGTTTTTCACCTGGATAGTCTGTACTGGAAACCGGGTTGGGAACCAAGTTCACAGGAAGAATGGGAGGGAATAATAAAAAAGCTTGTAAATAAGCCGACCTGGATCATTGATGGAAACTTTAGCAGAACTCTTGACTACCGGTTGGAAAAGGCGGATACTGTTTTCTTTTTTGATTTTCAACGCAGGATTAATCTTTACAGGGCAGTAAAAAGAAGAGTAATGTACCGGGGAAGAAATAGACCGGATTTGAATCCCAACTGCCCCGAAAAACTAGACCTGCCCTTTATTCTGGGCATCTGGAACTTTAAAAAGAAAAAACGGGGAGCTTTGTTAAATAAACTAAAAGAAAAAAGCAAGAACAAGAGGATAATTGTTTTCCGAACCCCCAAAATGGTGGAAAAATTTTTGGAGAAACTATAAAAAAGGACCTGCTTTAAAAAGCAGATCCTTTTTTATTCTAAAACATACTTAAGGCAGTAAAAAGGGCGACGTTGGAAAGTATGTGGGAGAAAACAGTATAGCGAATAGAACCGGTTTTCATTGCGATATAATTCCAGCAGAAACCAAATAGTGTACCACCGCCCAATAGAATTGAAGCTTGCGTCAGGTCCCAGGTTTCAGTGGCCAGAAAAGGGCCCAGGTGCCAGGCTCCAAACCCGACTGCAGGGTAAATTAGGCCCCAGAACATCTTTTTTGGAAAAACCCGGATAAAAGCCCCCCGCCAGAGAATTTCCTCCAGCAACCCATTCCATAAAGACATGGGAATAGCCATTAACATCATCAGAGATGTAGATTCTGGCCAGAGAGCGCGTTCTCCTTCAAAAGGTTCAGTAAAGACAAAGGAGAGAATTATTGGAATTGCAAGGATTATTATCCCCGGAAAAGCGGGCTTCCCAAACGGGTCGCTAACCTTAGCCAGAGTTTTTTTCAGACTGCTCCAGCCCATTACCCATTTGGGAAAGGCCAAACACCAGAAAAACCAGTAAAGCCCATAACCCAGTCCAAATGAAATCATGTGGTGAGTTTCGCTGGTCCAGTTCATAACCAGGTAGACACTCAGGGGAACAAAAAGGGGAGCGAGAATTAAGGCTGCTTTTTTCATAATTGAATTCCTCCTTAAAAAATTATCCCGATTATTACTGCTATAATCAATCCCAGGGGAATTAACACGCCGCCCCATTTCATGGGAATGGTTTTTTTCCCATCTGGATAGAGAGGAGTTTCGGGATCATAGTATTTTTGCAGGCTGTCAATAACCGGTGTTTTGGTTCCTGCTTCTTTCAGGATGCTCATAAGTTCATTGTTCAAAATCTTAAGTTCATCCCGGGCAGCTCGAGGGTGTCCTTCAATACTCGATTTGGCCAGTTCTTTGCGCATAACGATTTCAACCAATTTAACAAATACCGGCTCGGGAATTAATTCAACGATTCGGAGGAAAGAGGGACTGGGAGGAATCCCGACATTTTTCCGGAGTCCCCGCATTGCTTCTTTTATTCCCCTGACGGCTAAAATCTGGAGGTCCGGCGTCCTGGCAAAACGCTTCATGCTGATCCCCGCAGCATACAACGCCGGGGCAAAAGCCGGCATTAAAAGGGCAACGTGGTACTTTAACCAGGCTTCCATGTCTCTTCGAACCTGAACCCTGTAACCCCGCATGGTATTTAATACCGAAGCTATCTCCCTGGTTCTTTCCCTGATCTTGCCATCAACTTCTCCCATGGGAATGGTCCAGATCTTTTTTTCATTTACCGGGGCGACTTTTACAATATGTCCTTTTCTTTCCCCGCCAGGATATGGGAAGCCCAGAAGGACTCTTTCTTTGCCCAGGGCTTTAATCCACTTTTCCGGTCCTTCCGCATTGTTTAGCATGAACAGGAAATTTTTAATTTTTTTGTTTTTAGCAAGGGTTGGTATGATATCATCGGCCTGGTTTTTACGCATGACCACTATTACCAGGTCATAATCATCTTCAGGGATTAAGGATTTTACAGGATTAACTTTTGCAACTTCCTTTTTTCCCGATCCTTCTTCCTGAATTACTATTCCGTGTTTTTTTATATCTTCGAGGCGTTTGTTACGAGCAAGGATCGAAACATCCTGCCCTGCTTCATGTAGTCTTGCTGTCATTAAACTTCCTAAAGGACCTGCACCAAATACCAGAATTTTCATTGTTAATTTACCTCCTTTAATCTTGCATCTATTTTTAATATTACCAGCCCCAGATCTCTAATCCGGAGCAAACAACCAAACAAAGCCGCCTGATCCTCTAAGGTCCCGTAAAGAATTGAGGATCCTTCTTCTGTGTGCCGGGTCTTTAACCGGGAAAACCATCCCGACCAGTCACGATCAATATGACCTTTTATCCAGATTTTAATTTTTAGTTGATCCCTTTTTGAGTTTTCCATTTTGCACCTCCCCGTAACTTGATTACAGGTCCATGGTAATATTTTGGGCAAAAAAAAAGAACTAACTAAAGTAAGGTTGGGGTTAGGGAAAGGGTTGGGTAATAAAAAAACCGGGGGAACACCCCGGTTGGAACTGGAAAAAAGATTTTTTTAATTGTTTTCTTTAATTAAATTTAGTTCACGGGCCCTTTCTATTGCTTCGACTCTTTTTTCTACAAGAAGTTTGGTGTAAATATTACTTATGTGCCACTTAACTGTTCCAATGGATAAAAATAACTTATCTGCGATTTCCTGGTTTGAAGATCCTCTGGCCAGGAACTGAAGGATTTCCATTTCCCTGGGACTAAGGCTCGTAATTTCTGAAGGTGTGAGTTTTTCCCTGTGTCCTTCAGCGTCTTTTTCTCCTACCCTGTGTAAAATTTTTGCTGCAAAACGGGAAACCTGCCTTTTTGGAGGGATTTTTGGAAGTAACCGAAT
>PUKG01000006.1 GCA_003550445.1 Halobacteroidaceae bacterium | reverse complement strand
TTTCAACCGGGAACCCAAGAAGAAATTTTTCCGTGGGAAGGGTTTTCTTTCCGGGTCTTTGCAGCTCTTTAATTTTGAGAGCCCCAATTCCCGTTTGGACAATCAATTCCCTGTTATCAATAACTTTAATTCTTCCCGGCTCAAACCCGTTTATATTATCCTTAATTTCCGCACCAAATATCTTCCATTCTTCCCCTTTATAACTTGTTCTGGCTCCAGGAAAAGGGTTTAAAGCCCTGATTTTTCTCTCAAGAAATTCAGCGTCTTCCTTCCAGTTAAGCTCCATTTCTTCAGGTTTTAATTTGGAGGCGTAAACCACTTTTCCCTTTTGCTGTTTGGGTTCAATATCTCCCCTGCTAAATTTTTTTAAGGTTTCTAATAATAAGGGAGCACCTTCACGAGCCATTTTATCATGGAGGGTCTTAAAAGTTTCATTCGGTCCAATGGTCAGGGTTTTTTGCATTAAAACAGGACCGGTATCCCAGCCTTCATCCATAAGCATTGTAGATAAACCACTCTCGTTATCTCCATTTAGCAAGGCTCTTTGGATGGGATTTGCTCCCCTATACCTTGGTAATAAGGATGCATGAAGATTTACCGCCCCTTTTTCTGGTATTTCTAATAACTCCGGACTTAATTTTTGTCCAAAAGCAACAACCACAAGGAATTCAACCTTATTTTCTGCCAGAATGTTAAGGTTTTCTTTTTCGTTTATATTTTTTACCTCATAAAGGGGAAGGCCCAGTCTTTTTGCTGCATCGGAAACTGGAGTAGATTTAACCCTCTGTCCCCTTCCCCGAGGCTTGGAAGGTTGAGAAAAAACACCCAAAACATCAATACCGGGATCCTGGGCTAAAACTTTAAGGGAAGGCACCGAAAATTCGGGTGTTCCAGCAAAAAAAACTTTCATTCTTCCTCAATCTCCTTTTTTGGTAAAGGCCGGCCTTTTTGTATAATTAACCTCCCCTGCAGGTGGTCAATCTCATGCTGCAAGACCCTTGCTGCAAAACCGGAGAATTCTTTTTCAATTTCATTACCTTTCTCATCCAATCCTTTTACTCTTATCCAGCTGGCCCTTTTTATCGCCCTTTCTTCACCGGGAACACTCAAGCATCCCTCAGCTCCTTCTTCTTCCTCGCCTTTTTCTAAAATTTCGGGATTAAGAAGAACCTGAAGTCCCTCACCAATATCATAAACAATAACCTTTTTATTAACGCCAATCTGGGGGGCTGCAAGGCCAACCCCGGGAGCGTCATACATGGTATCAGACATATCTTTTATAAGTCTTTCGAGACTTTCATCAATTTTTTCCACGGGGCTACATTTACTTTTTAAAACCGGATCTCCCATCGTTCTTATCGGTCGAATGGCCAATGAAAATCCACCTCTCAATTCTTAGGTAATTATAACATTCCTTTGGGATTTAATTCAAGATTAACCACAATTCCTTTCCGAATTAGCTCTCTTACCAAGCCATTTGTCTGATTAACAACAGAACCAAGCATTTCTCTTTTCCCTGCCCTGCAGAAAACCTGCCAGCGAAATTTTCCTTTTTCCTGAAAAAAGCTCACAGAAACTGGCCCCATCATATCAAGTTCACCTTTGCAGGCAAGGGAAGAAATTTCTTTAGCCAATTTTTTTGCCCCTTGAGCAACTTCTTTTTCCAGTTTTCCTGAAAGGGAAAATGATAACAGTTGCTTGGCAGGAGGATAACTGTATTTTTTGCGAAACTCCCATTCATTCTCCATAAATTTATCCCAATCATTTTTCGAAGCAAATTGAAGAGTTTTTTGTTCAGGATAATATGTTTGGATAAAAAGTTTGCCCTCCCTAACCCTGCTGGCGTTTGAAATTACCAGGTGAAAAAACTCTTCCTGGCTATCATAAAAGGGTAGGTTAAGATTGGTATCGGCCATTACCATTACTCCAAAATCAAACCGGGGGAAAAATTCTTTAAACAGTAATCTGGTTCCAATTATTACATCCCATTTTTGTTCTTTGATTTCCCGGGAGACTTTTTCAAGTTGGTCCTGGGTTTTTATCCTATCAGAATCTACAATCATATATTTAAGACGGGGGAAATATTTTTTTATTTCCTCGGCAACTTTTTCTGTTCCGATGCCCAGGGATCGGATAAATTTGCTCTGGCATTTTGGGCAGGTTTCTAAAGGTTCTTGCTGGGTTTTGCAGTAGTGGCATTGTAGAGCGTTGCTGGTTTTATGCAGGGTCATTGTTCTGTTGCATTTTTCACAACGGGCTACATATCCACAGCTCCGGCAAAGAATAAATGGGGCATATCCCCTGCGGTTTACATAAAAGAAAATGGTTTTTGAAGTTCCCTTTTTTAGATCTTTAAGAACTGTTTTAACCGATTCGCTAAAAATACTAATGTTTCCTTTCTCAAATTCTTCCCGCATATCAACCAGTTCAATGGGTTTCTCATTTTCTATCAGAAAAGGGCTCTCCAGGTATGAATAGTTCTTATTTTTCTTTAAATAAAAAGCGTTTACAGAAGGGCTGGAAGAAGATAAAAGAAGGCTCCCCCCCTCAATCTCAATTCTTTTTTCTGCAACTTCAGAAGTAATATATCTGGGATTTTCCTGCTGTCGGAAAGCCTCATTTTCTTCATTATGAATTATAATTAAGCCAAGGTCCTGAACGGGTGAGAAAATAGCGGATCTTGTTCCTACCAAAACAACCGGACGATTATTTTTGCTTCTCCACCACTGATCGTAACGCTCTTTTGAAGATAGTTCACTGTGAAGCAAAATTGTTTCTCCAGGGAAAAGGTTTACCAGCATTTTCCCTATAAAATCTGCCTGGGAAGCCTCTGGAACCAAAAGGATTATCCCTTTTTTTTTCTCCAGGGTTTTTTTAATCAATGAACAATAAAAGGGCCAGAGATTTTCCCCAGGACCAAATCTTAATAAAAACTTCCCCGGGGAAATAAATTTTTCCTCAATTGAATATTCTCTTTCGCTCTCAAAATTTTTCCCTTTTTTGGGTCTTGGCGATAGAGGGTCTATTTTCATTATTTCCTTTTTTACTTTAATTAAACCCTTTTTCTCCAGGGTATTAATAGTCGAAGAACTTGTTGATAATTCTCTTTCCAGGTCGGCTTTAAGGGGTGGATAGGAGAGGGAATTAAGGTGCTCCCAGATTTTTTTCTGTTTCCCGGCTCTACCCCAATTAATGGGGCCCTCCCCTGGTAATGGATAAACCCGGGATTCCTTTGGAACTTCTTCCCGGGCAATTTCAGGAGGAATAACTGCTTGAAGGGCAGTAATATAAAAGCAAAAATAGTTTTTTACCAACCAGTCAACCAGTTTCAACTGAGTAGGATTTAATAGGGATTCATTTACAAGGTTAGAGATAGCTTTTAGTTTTTGAATGTTTGTTTTTTCCTTAACTTTCCAAACGAAACCGTTTCTCAGCCCGTGGCCAAAGGGAACTTTTACCCGGGAACCGGGTTGAATTTTTTCTTGTAATTCCTGGGGAATGGAATAATCAAAAACCCGGTCAACATCCCCATGAGGAATATCAATAATTACTTCGGCCACTTTATGACTCATTTAGACTTCCCTACCTCCCTGTTCTCTCAGGTCTTTAGCTTTATCAGTTTTCTCCCAGGGAAGATCAATGTCTTCTCTACCCATATGTCCATAAGCTGCAACCTGATGATAAATAGGACGGAGGAGATCCAGGTCTTTAATAATTTTCGCTGGTCTAAGATCGAAATTTTCCCGGACCAGTTTTTCCAGTTTCCTATCACTGACTTTTCCTGTGTTAAAAGAATTCACGAGAATGGAAATAGGTCTAGAAACCCCTATTGCATAGGCTACCTGGACTTCGCATTTTTTTGCAAGTCCCGCTGCAACAATATTTTTAGCAACATACCTGGCTGCATATGATCCAGATCTATCCACTTTTGTGGGATCTTTCCCCGAAAAAGCTCCCCCCCCATGGCGGGAATACCCGCCATAAGTATCGACAATTATTTTTCTTCCTGTAAGCCCAGAATCCCCTAAAGGGCCCCCGATTACAAAACGTCCAGTGGGATTGACATAGTAAAGAATATTATCATCCATCAAATGTTCAGGAATAATTGGTTCAATTACCTTATTAATAATATCATTTTTAATCTGTTCATTTTCCACTTTGGGGTGGTGTTGAGCAGAAACAACCACGGTATGAACTCTTTTAGGGCCTTCAGGCCCATACTCAACTGTAACCTGTGTTTTTCCGTCGGGGCGAAGATAAGGAATTAAACCGTTTTTCCGAGTCCAGGCTAGCCTGCGCGCAAGTTTATGGCTCAACATTATAGGTAAGGGCATCAATTCGGGGGTCTCATCGCAAGCAAAACCAAACATCAAGCCCTGATCACCAGCACCTGTTTCATGGTCTTCTCCATTTTGAGCCCTATCGACTCCCTGGGCAATATCTGGTGATTGTTCGTCAATTGAGGTTAAAACAGCACAGGTGTCGCAGTCGAAACCATATTTTGCTCTGGTATATCCGATTTCTCTTACTGTTTCCCGGGCGATACGGGGAATATCTACATAACAAGAAGTGGTGATTTCCCCAGCAACCATAATTAAACCGGTGTTTACCAAAGTTTCACAGGCAACCCTGGCCATTTTATCCTCTTTTAAAATTTCATCTAAAATACTATCACTAATCTGGTCAGCCACTTTGTCTGGATGTCCTTCAGTTACTGATTCTGAGGTAAATAAATACCTTTCTTTTCCTGTCATTTAATCACCTACTTTTTTAATTTAACTTCAATTTTTTCTTTTAGCCTTATTAAGGGAAAACAAATTTTACATTTATAAGCAAGAACTAAAACCCCTTCCTTAATAGCTTCTTCAACTTTACCTGCAAATAATGGATCCATTGAGTAATGGGGAGAAAAAATCTCTCCATCCTCCCTTTGAACAGAAAAAAACAGCAGGCTTCTTGCCCCCTCTTTCTGGGCTTTAATCAGCTCATCAATATGTCTCGACCCCCTTAAGGTAGGGGCATCAGGAAAAAGGGCTGTTCCTTTATTAACCAGATTAACGGATTTGACTTCCACATATATAGGACCTGAAGAAGATCGCAATTTAAAATCCAATCTGCTATTGCCAAACTTGATTTCCTTTTTTTCAATCTCAGTCCCTCTAAGCTCTGATATATCTCCATTTTCTAAGGCTTCTGCAAAAAGGGTTGTTGATAAACGAGAATCAATTGCAACCCAATTGTTAGGACCCTTAACAAAAACTAAATCCCAGGGGGTTTTTCTTTCTTTTCCCAGGCCGGGTTTTAGAAAAACCTCTGCTCCCGGCTGCATCAGTTCTTTTAGGCGACCGGTATTTGGAACATGGGCAAACTGTATCTTCCCCGCAACCTTTACTTTGGCAACAAATCTGTTTTCTCTTTTAATTAAAGTTCCGGAAACTAAATTATTATATTCCATTTTGGGCTCCAATTTTTGATTTTGTTGAAAACAAGGCTTAGAAAAAGTTTTACTGGAAATATAATTTTAAATTGCCCCAATTTGATTGAAACCAAACTTTTTTGGGTTTTTGTGCTAACAGATTTCTACCAGAGTATTAATTTCCCCAGAGGAAATTTTCCAAAAAATAAAATAACCCTGGAAAAAAATTCTAATCCTTTCTCTAAAACACCTACCAATATCTTATACAAGGTGTTTTGAACTGTCAACTAAAAAGGGCCCTGTTTTTAAACAGGGCCCTTTATATTAGTCTTATACCCAGCCTCGCACTCTCATTGCTTCGTCAAGGCGTTTAATTGCCACCATGTAAGCCGTAATCCTCATGTTTACATCGTTTTCAATGTAAGCATTGTAAACGTTTTTAAAGGCCTTTACCATTATTTTTTCCAGCTTTTCTTTTACTTCGTCAGCAGTCCAGTAAAAATTCATCAGGTTCTGGACCCATTCAAAATAAGAAACAGTAACTCCACCTGCATTGGCTAAAATATCCGGAAGGACCAGTACTCCCTTTTCATCTAGAATTTCGTCGGCTTTTGGAGTAGTGGGCCCATTTGCAGCCTCTCCAATAATTTTCGCCCTAATGCTTGCTGCATTTTTTGAAGTAATTACATTTTCCAGGGCGGCAGGAACCAGGATGTCACATTCCAGTTCAAGAAGGTCCTTGTTAGAAATTTCCTTGCATCCTGAGAACCCTTTTACTGACCCCACTCTATCTTTGTGTTCCTTTAATTCAACAGGATCGAAGCCATCAGGATTATAAACTCCTCCTGAGGAATCATTCGCCGCAATAATCTTGGCTCCCAAGTCTTGAAGGAGGCGGCCAGCAGCACTTCCGGCATTTCCATAACCCTGGATTACTACAGTAGCCCCATTTAGGTCCAGACCGATTGCTTTTGCTGCTTCACGAATTACAATGACACAGCCCCTTGCTGTTGCTTCCTCGCGGCCTTCAGAACCTCCCAAAATAATCGGTTTTCCAGTTAAAAGCCCGGGGACATTTACACCTTTAAGCTGGCTGAATTCGTCCATCATCCAGGCCATAACCTGGGGGTTTGTATAGACATCAGGGGCAGGAATATCCCTATCCGGCCCAACAATTGGGGCCAGGGCCCGGATAAAGTTTCTGGATAATCTTTCAATTTCCCGGCGGGAGAGTTCTTTGGGATTAACCTGAACTCCACCTTTTCCACCACCGTATGGAATTCCTACAAGGGCACATTTGAAAGTCATCCATGCTGCCAGGGCTTTGGTTTCGTCCATTGCCACATCCGGATGAAAACGGAGACCACCTTTTGTAGGTCCAAGGGCATCATTGTGCTGACAACGGTAGCCGGTAAAAACCTTAACTGAACCATCATCCATCCTAACGGGAACCGAGCAGGTAAAAACCCTCATTGGTTCTTTTAATAGGTCGTGGACTCCGGGATCCAAATCCAGTTCCCGGGCTGCAACTGCTAGCTGCTGCTGGACAATTTCATAAACATTGAGATTTTCTTCCATCAGTAAAATTCACCTCTTTATTATTATTTATTAAAGACTTCGGAAATTTTTTGCTCTAAGAAACCCGGCATTAATACCTCCTTTCTTAACCAAAATGAGATAATATAACTCCCGCTGCAACAGCTGATCCAATTACACCAGCCACATTTGGCCCCATTGCGTGCATTAAAAGATGATTATCTCCATCGGCTTCCAACCCCAGTTTCTGACTAACCCGGGCTGCCATCGGGACTGCGGATACCCCGGCTGAGCCAATTAGGGGATTAACTTTTCCTCCTGTTACCCTGTACATTATTTTGCCCAAAACCACCCCTGCAAAAGTCCCAACTGAGAAGGCAAATAGCCCCAGTAATATTATTTGGATGGTCTCCCAGATCAAAAAGTTTTCAGCAGTTGCAGTTGCCCCAACTGTAAGGCCAAGGAAAATAGTAACAATATTTACAAGGGAATCCCTGGCTGTTTGCAACAACCTATCCACTACTCCCGATTCCTTTAGGAGATTTCCAAACATTAAAGATCCAATTAAAGGTATAGATGCAGGAATTAAAAGGCCGGTTAAAATCGTTACAGCAATCGGGAAAATAATTTTTTCCTTTTTTGAAACTTCCCGAAGTTGCTCCATTCTAACTTTTCGCTCAGTATCATTGGTTAATAGCTTAATTATTGGCGGTTGAATAACTGGAACAAGAGCCATATAGGAATAAGCTGCCACGGCAATTGGGCCCAACAGTTCTGGGGCAAGATTAGCAGCAGTAAAAATTGCCGTAGGCCCATCAGCCCCACCAATTGTCCCAATTGCACCCGCCTGGAAAGGTTCAAACCCTAAAGCCAGAGCGCCAATAATTGTGGTAAAAATCCCAAACTGGGCTGCAGCTCCCAAAAGCATTGTTTTGGGGTTACCCAGCAAGGGTCCAAAATCGGTCCAGGCTCCAACCCCTATAAAGATCAAGGGGGGATAAATTCCCAGGCTTGTTCCCTGGTACAGGTAATAGAGCAGCCCCCCTACCTCTTCTCCCTGGGGGGGAGCCATTACCCCTCCCAGAGGGAGGTTGACCATTATAACACCAAAACTTATGGGTATAAGTAACAATGGTTCATATTTTTTCTTTATTGCCAGGTATAGAAGTACCCCCGCAACCACAAGCATTACTATTTGTTGCCAGGTCAGGTTAGCAAAACCTGTACTCTGCCAGAAATTATCAAATGCAAGTTCCATTAATTTTCCCCCTACTCCAAAATTACGAGAACATCTCCTGGGTTAACGGATGCACCTTCACTAACTTTAATTTCTTTAATCTTCCCATCGGATTTAGCTGTAATTTCATTTTCCATTTTCATTGCTTCCAGAACCATTAATACCTGTCCTCTGGAAATTTCCTCACCTGGTTGTGCGTTAATTTTTAACACCTTGCCTGACATCGGTGCCTTAATTTCCCCTGGACCTCCACTACTTGAAGCTGGCTTTTTCTTTTGGGGTGCAGTTGGGGCAGAAAGACCAGAGGATGGAGCCGGTTTTTTGGGACCAGGTTTAGTCTCCCCTTTCTCGGTTAACTCCTCAACTTCAACCTCATATTCCTCACCATTTACCACAACTCTATATTTTTTCATCCTTTGTGCTAACTCCCTTTCCATTCTGGTTTATTGTTTATCAGTTCCTGTCGGCCTCGACGGGCCCATTCCTCGCCCCGGTGGTGAATTCTAACTATCCTGAATTCCCCGTCTCCCCTGAAAGAGTGAATCGCCCCTATTATTGCAGCAACAGGAGGATCCTCCTCCACCTCTTTTATAACCTCTGCCTGCTCTCCTCCCTTGGAAGGAGATGAAGGTTTAGGCCCAAATAATTTCTGTAGGGCAATAACAACCAGCCCCAGGGAGATTAAGGCAACAAAAACTGTACCTGTGCCAAGGATAATAATTTCCCAACCAGCAGTTAAATCAGGCATGATTGTCCCTCCTTAAACCGGGAAATTCCCGTGTTTCCTTGGGGGGCGGGAAACCTTTTTGCAGGCCAATAGATCCAGAGAATAAATCAATTTGGC
>PUKG01000218.1 GCA_003550445.1 Halobacteroidaceae bacterium | reverse complement strand
CTTTTTCAAACCACTCCACCTGCCGGGAAAAACTCTCTAATTCCAGTTGAAGGTTTTTGAACTCGGGATTGGCTTTTTTCGCAGCCTCGAGCTTCTCTTCCCTTTCCATTTCCTCAAAGTCGAAGCTTTCAACCCATTCCCAGAGTTCACCAACCAGCTCTGCATCTACATTTAATAAAATCTCAGCATCTTTAGAAAGCCCCAGAGCCCTGTAGAAGGAGTCCCTGTTTCTGGCAGCTGCCTGTTCCAGGGTTATTACGGCATTCTCTGCTCTCAAAAGGGCAACCCGGGAATCAATCTCGTTTAACTCCCCCGCTTCCCCAATATCTTTCCGTCGGAGGACCTCTTCAAGTTCTTCCTCCACCCGGGCAAGGTTCTTCTTTGCGCTTTCCAGGTTTTCTTCCTGGCGAGCAAGAGTTAAATAGTCCTCAACCCAGGCCAGGATATTCTGGGATTGGCGCAGTAAGAAGGTATTTTGAACCCTTTCCAGGGCGGCTTTTCGAGATATTAACTCCCTTTCCGTTGCAGAAGGAGTCCTGGGGAAAACCCTGTAACCCACTGACAGGTTAACATCCGGTTTATACTCCGCTTCCCCGGAAACCATTCCGCTGATTCCTTTCCCGTAGGAAAGGCTGCCCTGGAGGTTTATTCCCGGAACAAAATTCCTTCCCAGGTTCAGGCTTACCAGCTGACGTCGGATTTCTGTTTCCTTCAGATCTATATTACTCAAACCCCTGACATTCAACTGCCATCCGGCCCCGGCAAGGGTTTTTTCTATCTCCCGGATTGCACCTTCCAGTTCATTTTTCATCTCTATTTGAGCCGGGGCATTTTCCAGACCCCAGTACACTATTTCTTCAAGGTCCATCCCTTCTGCCCCAATAACCCCGGTTGAAAACACGACCAATAAGGCAAAGGCAGCTAGGGAAGTTTTAATTCTGCAGAATCTCATCGGCTACCTCCTTCAAATTTCGACCCATGGCTTCGAAGATTTCCAGCAAAATAAGGTAATAGCTGTTCACTGAAGAAGCCAGGCTTTGTTGAGCCCCCATCAGAGAAATTCGGGATGAAAGAAGGTCGTTTGTTGTTCTAAGACCCAATTCCTCCTGCCTGATGATTATGGCGTGGTTTTTTTCCGCTTCTTCCAGGCTTTCTACCGCCAGCTGCAGGGTATTTCTGCTCCGAACAAAACTATTGTACATTTGTTGAAAACGGTGCTGGATATCCCGTTCAGTTTTAATTATATTCAGCCTGGCGACCTCCAGGTCGTTTTCCTTCTGTTGCAGGTCAAGGGTCGGAGTGGTTACCTCCTTTGCCCGGTTCAGGTCAATCTCCGCCAGTTCGAATTGCTTTTCCCTGACAGTTATTTCAATAGAAGCAGCGATGGCTTCTTCCAAAAACTCCTCCAGGTCAATTGTCCTGGGATTAATCTGCCCCAGGGCCCCTGAGTCCAGTGGGGGAAGTTCTTCCAGGCCCAGTTTGTATTTAAATTCCTCCCGGTCCTGGATTAAGTCCTGTCGGCTTGCTTCCAGGTCAAAAGCAGCACTATTATAATTACCCTGCTGCTGAATCAAATCCAATTGACTCCTGTGACCTGTCTGGACCTGTCTTTCAACTTCATCAAGGCGCCTTTTTTCCAGCTCCATTGTTACTTCTTTCCTTTCCAGTTCCATCTCAGAAAGGATTATCTGGAAAAACATCCGTGCTGTATCCCGAACGAGCTGGTTTTCTCTCTGGGTAAAGCTGTTTTCAGCCTGTAATAGTCCCAGTTCATTTTGCAGTTCTGCATACCGAGAGCCCGTCCGCATAATATCCGCTTCATTTCTTTTATAATTTATGCGGGAATTATCCAGGTCTATCTTTGAAATTCTCAGGTCAATACTGTTTTCAAGGGCAAGGTTTATGGCTTCATTGACTTCAAGCTCATCCTGGGCGAAGGCTACCCCTGAAAAAAATAACACCCCTGCCAGTAAAAAAAATAATGACTTCCACAGGTTGTTCAATATTATCCACCCCTTATTTAAGTTCTTCGCTTCCCGTTGCCGTGGTTTCAGAACAATTTTTCCGGTTCACTCGAGAAATTTGTCCTTTTTGAAAAACCTCGTCAAAAATATTCCGCACCATCTTCCCCATAAGTTTCATTAGTTCGTTTTCTTCCTCCTGGGAAAAACCCCGGGTAAGAGTTGAAGACGTATCCTTAATTATTGCCTTAATTTCTTTTCCAATCCCTTCGGTTTTCTTTGTCAAAAAAAGCCTCTTGACCCGCCTATCTTCTTCAGATCTCTTTTTTTCAACAAATCCCTGGTTGATCAATCCCTGTAAATTCTTGGTTACCGTTATTTTATCAAGGAAAAGCTTTTCACCCAGTTCATTCTGGGAAAGACCCTTAAAATAAAAAAGAACCCCCAAAATTTCCACCTGGGTTTTATTAATATTAAATTGGGAAACCTCATGATTGATTTTTGTACCCCAGTACTTTGAAATGATTGCAATGCAGTGCCCTAATTCGTTATTTTCCATAGCTCCAACTCCTTCATCTTATTATAATATCAAAAAATTAAATTAGTTGCAATATGAAACTTTTTTTATTTTGAGCTTTTTCGATCTGTTTTCTCTTTTAGACAATCAGGTTTTTTCCCATCCACAAGCAATAAAAAAAGCTCCCCGGGAAAACAGCTTAAGGAGAATTTTGCTGTTTTCTTCCAGGGGAGCCTTCTTGTCTACTTTTCTGTTTTTTTATGGGTTTTTAAAAATTTCTCTACTTCCTCTGCGGTTCCCAGCTCCAGGGTTTTCTCGGTTATTTCCTTTGCCTCTTCCTTGGTCCAAAAACCCAGGAGTTCTTTAATCCTGAGAACACTACCCGCACTCATGCTGAATTCATCAAGGCCGGCACCCAAAAGGAATGGTAAAAGCAGCTCATCCCCGGCTGCTTCCCCGCACATTCCCACCCAGATGTCATTTCTGTGTCCCGCTTCAATTGTTTCCTTGATCAGCTTAAGAACCCCGGGGTGATAGGGAGAATGAAGGTGGGCTATTCTTTCATTTCCCCGATCCACTGCCATGGTATACTGAATCAAATCATTGGTTCCGATACTGAAAAAATCAACTTCTCCTGCCAGGGCATCTGCTATCATTACTGCACCGGGAACCTCAATCATTATCCCCTTTTCCATTTCCCCGTCAAAGGGGATACCTTCCTCTTCCAGTTCTTTCTCAATTTCTGTCAGGAGCCTGTTTGCTTCTTTTACTTCTTCAAGGGTAGCAATCATGGGATACATGAGTTTAATATTTCCATAATGGCTGGCCCTGAGGATGGCCCTCAGCTGGGGTTTGAAAATCTCGGGCTGATCAAGGCACAACCTTATTGCCCTGTAACCCAGGAAGGGATTCATTTCCTGGGGGAGTTCAAGATAAGGCAGGTCTTTATCCCCGCCGATATCCAGGGTTCTTATTATTACAGGGTAATCACCCATGGCCTGGGCAACCTCTTTGTAGGCTTCGAACTGTTCTTCTTCGCCCGGTAGGTCTTCCCGGTCCATGTATAAAAATTCGGTGCGGAAAAGGCCGATTCCCTCTCCGCCCTGCTCCAATAAAGGCTCAACATCGAAAATATTTCCTATGTTCCCTGCAACTTCTATTTCTTCTCCATCACGGGTTACGGCTTTAACATCTTTAAATTGAGCCAGGCGCTTTTTCTCCTGCTCAAATTCCTCCAGCCTTCCCCGGTAATCTTTGAGTTTATCTTCCGAAGGATTGAGAAATACCTCTCCCTCATTGCCGTCAACAATAACCTTAGCTCCATCATCAACATCTTTGAGGAAATCCCTTCCCAACCCAACTACAGCCGGGATTCCCAGGGAGCGGGCCATAATAGCCGAGTGGGAAGTCCTTGAGCCATCTGCGGTTAGAAAAGCAACCACCCGTTCCTTGTCAAGCCTGGCAGTATCTGATGGGGTCAGGTCCCGGGCAATAATTACCGAGTCGGGGGGGAGGGCTGCCTGTTCATCACTTTTTCCCTTTAATATTCTCAGGATTCTTGATCCCACGTCCCTTATATCCGCCTCCCGGGCCTGCATATACTCGTCTTCCAACCCTGCCATGAGAGAAGCATACTGCTCAACGGCTTCCTCCAGGGCTTTTTCAGCATTTTTTTTATCTTTCTTGATCCCTTCTTCAATGGTTTTTACCATTTCCGGATCCTGAACAAGCATTTGATGAGCCCCAAAAATTTCGGCCTCTTCTTTTCCCAATTTTTTCTCGGTTTCCTCCTGCAGTTCTTTTAATTCCTCAACTGCTTTTTCCAGTCCCTCCCGGAGGCGTTCTAATTCTCCATCGACCTCATCGGGAGAAATTTCCCTTTCATCAGCCTTCAAAGCCTCTTCCATTTTTAAAACGCTTTTCCCAATTGCAATCCCGGGGGAAGCTGCAACTCCTCGCATTATCCACCCTCCTGTTCGGATAATCCCTGGTCAATTAGGTCTACCAGGGCTTCTATTGCCTCCTGCTCGTCATCCCCTTCAGCCTTCAGCTTAACCTTACTCCCTTTTCCCGCCCCAAGACTCATAACACCCATTATGCTCTTGGCATTTACAGTTTTATCGTCCTTGGTTATTTCAATATCTGCGGAAAAAGAGCTGGCTTTCTTTACAAACAATGTTGCAGGTCGAGCATGAAGTCCGGTTTCATTTTTGATAGTTACTTCTTTTTCAACCATAACAATTCATCCTTTCCTTTTGAAGTCGTTTTCGGAATTAACTTTTATTCCTTCCCGCTGGAAAAGTTCGGCTGTAACTCCCTTCCCGGCAACTATTCTTCCGCTAAAGGTTCCATCATAGATAAAATAAGGGCCGCAGGAAGGACTTTTTTCCTTTAATATGGCTTTTTTGGCCCCGGCGTGTTTTGCAAGCTTTAAAGATTCCTGAGCTCCTCTTTTAAAAGCTTCGGCTACATCATCCCCGTGGGGAGTAATTATTCTTGCCTTTCCATCTAATACATCACCACCGCTCCCTCCGCGGATTTCCGCGGGAGAACGGGGAGTGGAAAGGCCTCCAAGCTGCTCGGGACAAATGGGGATTACCCCTCCTTTTTTATATAACTCCAGGATTTCGGTATGGCAGTTGTTTCCTCCATCATATTTGCAATTTACCCCAATCAAACAGGCACTAACTATCAGCATTTACAATCACTCCTACCCCATCGGGGATTACGTTAATTTTCCCCCGACTATCAACCATCTCCAGGGCTTCCCCAAGGGAAGGAGCCCATTCCATGTGAATATTTTCCACTACCCCCTGGGAAGCTCCGGTAACCATAATAACCCGGAATTTTTTCAGGATTCGGGCAAGAATCTGGGCCTGCCACTGATCGGGGAATGTTTTTTCCACGGGCCTGGAGCAAATTTCATCCCAGAGTTTTTTCGGGGAAGAAGCCCCTGCAAGGGATCGGAAAAAATCCTCGCTACCATGCCCATCGCTACATCTTGCAAGAGCAATAATGGTTCCCCCCTCTTTACAGGCAGCTTCTGCGGCGGTCATTCCCTTGACTGACTGGTAAATATTTTGATCAAGGGGGTAGCCTCCATTTGTGGTAATTACAATATCTCCAGGCGAGGTTTTTACCCGGGTCATTTCCCCAACATATCGACAGCCCTTTTCGTGGGCGGCCTCCGGCTCGCCGGCAAAGGCCGCAATTACCTGTTTCCTGGCATTTAAGGCTACATTCAAAATAAAATCCAATCCGGCAATTTTTGCAGCTGCCCGAATATCCTCCTGGACGGGGTTTCCGGAAAGAATTCCCGTCCTTGCCCGGGGGTGGGCTATAAATTCTGCACAATGGTTGCCAAAAATACTAACGCTGCCCGCAACCCCCGGAAGGACACTTTTTCCTCCCCCAGAAAAACCAGCAAAAAGGTGAGGTTCGATAAAACCTTCTGCCAGAAGAAGGTCCGCCTCTAATACCTTTTTGTTTAAAAAAAGTCTTTGCCCGGAAGGAAGGGTTCCGGTTTCAATCATCTGCCCTTTTTCCCGGGCATCGTGGATAACAATTCTTTCCCTACTTACCATTTCCTTCCCCAATTTTTCTTCCAGTTCTTCCCCCGTTGGGGAGCGGTGAAACCCGGTTGCCATAAGGATGGTTATTTTTGCTTCGGGGTTTCCCTCTCGGATGGCCTTCAGGATAGGGGGTAGGGTAACCCTTGAAGGCAGGGGGCGGGTATGATCTGAAGTTATTATTAAAACTTTTTCCTTCCCTTTTGCCAGGGAGGAAAGATCCGGGCCTTTAACCGGGTTTAAGAGCGCTTTTTTTACGAGTTCTTCTTCCTTCTCCGGGGGATTAACCCTTCCCATGGAAGTCGCAAGAATGCTATTTACCCTTTCTTCTGGTAGTTTCAATAATATTTCTTCTTTACCATATGGTAATTTAACCTGCATTTTTCTTCCTCCCGGGAACTTTGTTTTCTATCCACAAAAAATAGGGGGCAATAATTTCGAAAAAATCCGAACCTAATTTAATATTTCTATTCTTTCCCCCGGTACCCTCTCTAACCTTATGTTTAGAAGGGGAAAAAATAAAGGGGCCTTCCGGGCCCCTAAATTTTTTCAACTTTTTCATCGATAATAATTCCCCGTTTTCCCAGTTCTTCCAGGAACTTATCAGGATCAACGGCTCCTTCAGCCTCTGGAGAAAAAACTCCCCTCCGCTTTATATCTCCCCTGCCAACCATGTGGGTTCCGATACTCAGAGGAATTGAGGTTAGGCGCCGGGGGTTATCAATTGCCGCATAACTGTAGCGGATTTTTTCTCCCCCTTTTTCTCCTTCAACATCTACCCTTACCCCGGAAAAGGAACGTTTCCTGTTAATTGGGAAAAGGGGAAGGAGGGTCTTCAATAATTCTCCAACCATTCTATTCCCCGTTGGAGATTTTGTTATTCCTATCCTGGCTAAAAAGCGAATAATTCGGTTAAAATGATTTTCCACAAGTCCACCCTTGAGCCTGACATCCTGGATCCCCTCAAAATAATGGGGCATGGTAATGGGTTCGGGGTGGCCCAGTTCAAAAACGTTCACTTCACCCAGGGGATGTGGGAATTCTATCTTCTGGTGGTTGGTTCCTGCGGGAATTTCCACCTGTTTTCCTCCCTGGAAAGAAGGAACCTTTCCGCTGAAAACATGGATCAGGTGAAGAAGGACGGTTAAACCAACAGCATCTCCAGTACTTCCAGTCCAAAAAATATTGACCTTTTCCGTTCGATCCAGCTGGTTAAAACCTTTTCGGGCCAAAATATTACTCAAACCTGGTGTCCAGCCCATTCCGCTCATTATTACCTGCCCGGATTCCTGGGCTTCATTATCCAGGGGGAGAATCGAGGCGATGGCATCATGGTCATCACAAATACTTACATAATTTACTCCTGCTTCAAGGGCTGCTTCTACAATTGGACGTTCAAATCGGAAAAAAGGTCCCAGGGTTCCAGCAACAACATCATGTCCCCGCATGGCACCAACAAGGGCATCACGGGAGGTAGCGTCTACCATTTGAACCCTTGCCTTGTCTCTTCCCGACGTTGCAGCTAAATTTTTTGCCACCTTTACGTTAATATCCGCAATTGTAACCTGTTCAACCTCGGAAATATTTACAAGATCTCTAACTGCAGCAGCACCCATGTCTCCAGCGCCACCTAAAACCATTACTTTCATTTTTCCACCGCCTTTTCCGCAGTTTTTGCAGTAGGGTCCAGGCCAATTATCTTATCCTGGATTAAATATCTTTTTCCCGGGAGAAAATATATAACAAAAAGCAAAACCGGGGTAAAAACAGGTAAAATTTATGCGGGAACAGATTGAAAATAATTTTTCCAAAAATCCACCCGCAGAATTAAAGCAGGTCAATTTATTCTTTCTCGTATGGTTTACCAATTGCCTTGGGAGGAGTGGCCCGCCCAATGAAACCAGCCAGAGCAATCATGGTAAGGATATAGGGAACCATCTGGACAAATTGAGAAGGAATCCCAAGTTCCTGCAAACGCATCTGGACGGCGTTGGCAAAACCGAATAAAATGCTTGCACCAAGTGCTCCAAATGGGGTCCACTTACCAAAAATCATTGCGGCCAGGGCAATAAAACCTCGCCCGGCAGTCATCTGGTCACCAAAACGGCTGAGGTGAGCTATGGAAAGGTAAGCGCCTCCAAGTCCGGCCAGGGCTCCGCTGGTAATTACAGCAAGGTACCGGGTGAGGAAAACATTTATCCCTACAGTATCTGCCGCCTTGGGATGCTCTCCAACCGAGCGCAACCTCAGTCCCCATACTGTTTTGAATAAAAATATATGAACCAAAACGACAAGAATCAGGGCAATATAGACCATTATATTATGCTGGCCAAAAATCGGACCTATTAAAGGAATACGGTTAATCAGGGGTAGTGTAACAACAGGAAGCCTGGAAACTGCAGGAGAGGTTCCGGCAACATCAAAAATCCAGCGCAGGAGAAAAACCGTTACACCCACGGCAAAAATATTAATCGCTGTTCCGCTTACAACCTGGTTAACCTTGTAGGTGACTGCGGCCACAGCATGGACCAGCCCCATTAAGGCTCCAGCAATAATTGCTCCTACCAATCCAAGCCAGGGCTGTCCGGTAAAATAGCTGGTCAGCATTCCCGTAAAAGCCCCGATTAACATCATTCCCTCCAGGCCTATATTAATGACACCACTCCGCTCTGCAAAAATTCCTCCCAGTGAAGTAAAAATCAGGGGAGTTGCCATTCGCAGGGCAGCGGCAAGGACGGTTGCATTAACAAAATATACCAGGTAATCCCACATATCAGGCACGCCTCCTTCTTGCCATAAGGCGTCGGGTTAGCTCTTCAGCAGCCACAAACATTATTATCAGGGCCTGAATTATTACCACAAGCTCTCTGGGAACATCAGTTAAGCGATCCATTGCAGCTGCCCCCGTCCGCAGGGCCCCAAATAGAACGGCGGCGAAAAATACTCCCACCGGGTGGTTTTTCCCCAGCAGGGCGACCGCAATTCCCATGAAACCAAGGTCAGGAGAAAAACGCTGGATAAATCTACCGTGAACACCCAAAATCTGTTCAACTCCCGCAAGGCTCGCTAAAGCCCCGCTAAAAACCATTGCCAT
>PUKG01000310.1 GCA_003550445.1 Halobacteroidaceae bacterium | reverse complement strand
ATCTGGACTGGTGGAATGGCTGAAGCCAAGACCATCGTAATCGGAACCTCTCAGGAAGCCATGGGACTCGATGGAAGAGTTGAACCAGGGGTTGCTGAAGCTGAACGGGGCAATACAATTCTTGAAGCCCTCCTATGCTTCAACCATGATATGGAACTCACCCCCCGCCTGGCCACCGACTGGGAACACAGTGATGATGGCCTGGAAATTACTTTTTACCTGCGGGAAGGTGTTAAGTTTCATCATGGGCGGGAATTTGTTGCTGAAGACGTAAAATACACCTATGAATGGTTATTAGATCCTGACAACAATGCTCCAAACCGCTCACTTTATGTTGACATTGAAGAAATTGAAATTGTAAATGATTACGAGGTTGTTTTCCACCTCACTCAACCTAACGGGTTTTTAATTAATAATATTGCCCGTATGAACATTGTCCCCTATGACAAAGCCGAGGAACTCGGAGAAGAGTTCGGAACCCGGCCTGTTGGAACGGGACCTTTTGTTTTTGATACCTGGCGTCGCGATGACCGCTTAATTTTAAAAGCTAATCCCGATTACTGGGGAGGCGCTCCCAAGGTAGACGAACTTCAGTTCAGGGTAATTCCCAGTGACTCCGCTCGCTTGATGGCCTTTGAAGCAGGCGAAATTGACATGTTCCAGAGCGGAATCGACCCCCAGGAAATCCCTCGCTTAGAAGAAGATCCCGACATTAATGTTGGCCGTGTCGCTGGCCCTGGTTATGAATATGTAGGTTTCAACCAGATGAGCCCAATTATGAATGATTACCGGATCCGCCAGGCGGTTTCTCACCTTATTGACCGCCAGGGTATTGTTGACCATGTTCTGGGTGGAGTTGGAAGCCCTGCTTACAGTCCCATTCCCCCAATGCTCCCCTGGCACAATGACAACCTGGAACCCCACCCCTACGATCCAGACAAAGCAAGAGAATTGCTTGCCGAAGCCGGTTATCCTGATGGTGGATTTTCTGTAAGCCTTCACACCAGTGACGAAGATCACCGTATTGAAATTGCTGAAATTCTCGGTTATGAGCTTGGTCAGCTTGGTGTTGATGTTGAAATCCGCGTAGAAGAATGGGGTGCTTTCTGGGAGCGGATTATGTACACAACCGATTATGACATGTATATCCTGAGCTGGCATGGCCAGTTAGATCCTGACCGGGCAACCCACCGCCAGTTCCACAGCGATGGTGGACGCTATGACTACATTTACTATGACAACGCCCGCTTGAACTACCTGCTAGACCAGGGAAGAATTGTTCCCGCAGACTCCCAGGAATCCCTGGATGTCTACATGGAAGCACAGGAAATAATTTACCGTGATGTTCCTTACGCCTTTATCTTCTACATTGAAGAAATTGCTGTAAGTCATCCCTACATCACCGGTTTTGAGGTCCATCCCTACCACCCAGCCAGCTGGGAAAATGCTCACCTGTTTGACAAAACCAACTAAAAATAACACTTATGTAGTATCCGGAAGCCTGCTTTCCGCAGGCTTCCGGTCTTAATATATTTGGAAAGGGAAGGGATAATTCAATGCAAAAATTCATTATTCGCCGCCTGTTGAACCTGATCCCTACTATTATTGGCGTATCCCTTGTGGTTTTTTTCATGATCCACCTTGCTCCCGGGGACCCGATTACCTTGATGGTAGGAGACGATGCTTCCCTGGAGGACATTCAGAGGATTCAGGCCACCTATGGTTTTGATCAACCCCTATATGTTCAATATTTCCGATGGTTTGGAAATGCACTTCAGGGGGATTTTGGGTTATCAATTCGACAATCCCGGACAGTTACCGGTTTAATCTGGGAGCGGGCAGGGGCAACAGTTGAACTGGCTTTCATGGCCATGTTTATATCCATCCTTATATCCGTTCCTCTCGGAGTTTTAACAGCTTTACGACGGGGTTCCTGGATTGATATGGGGGCTTTAACAGTTGCCCTTGTGGGAATATCAATGCCTCGTTTTTGGGTGGGGTTAATGTTATTAATTTATCTTGGTTTGAATTTCGATTTTTTCCCGCTTTTTGGCCGAGATGCTTCCCTTTTTAGGGGGATTTTTACTTTTTTCACAACCTTTAATCCCCAGGAAATGATAGTTGGGTTCCGACATTTAATCCTTCCAGCAATTTCCCTGGGTACTGCAGCAACCGCATTACAAACCCGTTTAATGCGTTCCAGTATGCTGGAAGTTTTAAGGCAGGATTATGTGCGAACTGCTAAGGCAAAAGGACTGAGTGACCGGGTTGTAATTTTTAAGCATGCCCTGCGAAATGCCATGCTACCGGTTGTTACCATCGTTGGTCTTCAGTTTGGTTACCTTTTAGGGGGAGCTGTTGTAGTAGAAAGCGTTTTTTCCTGGCCGGGTTTAGCAAGGTTAATAATTAACGCCGTTAGCCAGCGAGATTTCCCCATTGTCCAGGCTGGAACCCTGGTTGTTGCCCTAACTTTTGCGGTAATTAATTTAGCAGTAGATATTAGCTACGGGTTTTTAAACCCGAAAATTCGGTATGATTGAGGGAGGAGACAACTATGAAAAGAGTACTTAAAAACAAGCAGGCCTTAGCCGGTCTAATCCTGATTTTTATTGTCTCCTTGACAGCAATTTTTGCCCAACAGCTAGCCCCAAACGACCCTTACCGGCAAAACATATATAACCGCTACGAAAGTCCTCAGGGGCTCGGAGGAGAATTCATCCTGGGAACCGATAACCTGGGAAGATGTGTTCTAAGCAGGATAATTATGGGCACAAGGGCTTCTCTTTATGTCGGCCTTGTAGCAGTAAGCATCTCTTTTGTTACCGGTGTAATTCTGGGGCTTATTGCTGGTTACGTCGGGGGAAGAATTGACGAAATTATTATGAGGCTAATGGATCTTATCCTGGCCTTTCCTGCAATCCTCCTCGCAATTTTTATTGTTGCTGTTCTGGGACCAAGTCTTTTTAATGCGATGCTGGCCATTGCCATAGTCCGGGTACCTCAGTTAGCCCGGGTAACCCGGGGACAGGTTCTTGCTCTAAAAGAAGAGGATTTTGTTCTGGCAGCCAAAGCTCTTGGTGCTGGACATCTCCGCATTCTTTTCAAACATATTTTAATTAACAGCTTTGCTCCCCTTCTGGTTATTATCAGCCTGGGAATGGGACTGGCAATTGTTACCGAAGCCGCCTTAAGTTTCCTTGGCTTGGGGACTCAGCCCCCAGACATAAGTTGGGGAAGAATGCTTTCAACAGCCAGGGCTGCTTTAAGAACTGCTCCTCATGTTGCTACCTATACGGGGATAGCAATTGTTTTAACTACCCTTGGTTTTAACCTCCTTGGGGATGGCCTGCGGGATGTATTCGATCCACGTCTAAAATAAAAAGTTCTTTAAAGAGTTAAGGGCTGTTGCCTTCTGGCAACAGCCCTTTTTAATGTTTAGCTTACTATTATCTAATCATTCTCAGGTTTGAATTACCTTTTTCCCGGGGTTCAAAAGATTTTTAGGATCAAACACTTTTTTTATTCCCCACATTATTTCCAGTTCTCTCCCGGAAAACTGCATTTTTAACTGTTCAAGACGCAAACTCCCCACTCCATGTTCTCCGGTTATGGTTCCACCAAGTTCAATGGTTTTTCTGTACATTTCATTTTTTAGCTCTTCGTAAAATTCGGGAACTTTTCCATTTTCCTGGAGAATAAAAGCATGCAGGTTTCCATCTCCGGCATGGGCAATTACCGGTATCCGTGTATTATACTTTTCTCCAAGTTCATCAAGGAATTCCATTAAATCCCCGAGTTCACTCCGGGGAACGGTAATATCTGGTGAATCCACGATGTTTTTCTCAATTGCGGGGAGAATATGGCTTCTAATTTCTATTATTTCCCTCTGCTCGGCAGGACTTTCGGCCATAAAAATATTTAAGGCCCCTTCCTCTGAGAAGATCCTGTCTATTTCTTTCGCCTGTTCATAAAAATCTTCCTCGCTTTTTTCGGCCATTATCAAAATCAAGTCCCCTACCCCTCCCGGAGCAGGCCATCTTTTCCCCAAATCCGAGGCGGTTTCATGGATTTGGTCCTTCTCCACATACTCTACAGCCATTGGTATTATTCCTTCTTTAATTAACCTGGGAACAGCTCTAAAAGCCGAGACCCGTTCGGGAAAGGAGGCGATTAAAGTAGCGGAATAACGGGGTTTGGGGTGTAATTTCAACATGGTTTTTGTAATTATTCCCAGAATACCTTCACTACCAATTAAAAGGTGCATCAGGTTCAAACCGGCATTATCCTTTGCCAGTTTCCCCATATTTCCACCTGTTTGAATTATTTCTCCAGTTGGCAAAACAACTTCAAGGCCCCGAACCTGATCTCTCATTACTCCGTGCCGGACGGCCCTAACTCCCCCTGCGTTCATAGCCACCATTGCTCCAACCTGGGCCCCTTCATCCCCGGGATGAAGTGGAAAATGCAGGTTTTCATCTGTTTTTAAATGTTCAATTAAATCTCCAAGACTAACTGCTGCCTCACAGGTTATTATTAGATTTTCACTATCCACCTCGAGAATTTTGTCCATCCTTTCCAGAGAAAGAATAATGCTGGGTCTGTTTGGTGTTGCATTTGCGGCTAAGGCTGTACCTGCCCCCCGGGGAATTACCGGGACTTCATATTCATAGGCAAGTTTCATTATCTCCGAAACCTCACTGGTTTTAATCGGTTTTACTATTACACTTCCCTCTACCGGTTTAGGAGCTACCATTCCATAAGACTCGTGGGTATGCTCATGACTGTATTTCCAAACCCTTTCCCGGTCATTATCAACCCAGTTTTCTCCAACAATTTCCCTTATTTTTTGGATAAATTCCTGTTGCAAAAAAATCAACTCCTTGTCGGGTTAGCTAAACTGCTTCTTTAAGTTTTTTGCTTCTTGCAAAATTATATCCCATGCTCTCTGTACATGTTTTTCCCGGGTAGTCCTCTGACCGATAGCCAGGCGTAAAACAAACTCTTCTCTTAAAACTGTATGGGTTAAAAATATTTCTCCCCCAGAATTAATTCTTTCCATCAGTTCCCTGTTAAACCTATCAAGCTCTTCTCTCTCCATCTTGCCATTGTTAAAACGAAAACAGATCAGGCCAAGTTCCGCCGGGGCCATTAACTCAAAATCTTTTGTTTCTTCAATAATGCTCTGGAATAATTCACCCAGGCGAATATGTTCTCTTAAAAACTCCTTTAATCCCTTAGCTCCATATGAACGGAGGACAAACCATAGTTTTAAGGCTCGAAACCTTCGTCCCAGTTGAATCCCCCAGTCCCGGAAATTCTTAACCTCCTGATCGTGTGTTGTTTTAAGATAGGCAGGGTCAATTGACATTGTTCGGGTTAAAAGGTCAGGTTCTTTAACATAATATACCGAACAATCAAAATTAGTTAAAAGCCACTTGTGGGGATTAAAAACAAAAGAATCTACATTCTCTAACCCTCGAAATAAGTGGCTTTTTTCCTGAAGCATGGCCGCGGGACCAGCATGAGCTGCATCAACGTGAAGCCAGATTTTGTGCCTTTTGCAAATCTTCCCTATTTCTTCAACTGGATCAAAGGCTCCCGAGGAAGTAGTTCCCAGAGTAGCAATTACAACAGTAGGACGGAATCCTTTATCCATATCCTCAATAATTGCTCTCTCAAGCTCCTCAGGTTTCATTGCAAATTTATCATCCGTTTCAATATAGCGGATATTTTCTCGTCCAAAACCAGCAATCTTCATTCCTTTTTCTGCGCTGGAATGAGCTTCTCCTGAAACATAAACAGTAAAATTCTTATCCATTCCCCTTTCATTCACCTGGAAATCACTTGCCCATTCGCGGGCAGTAAGCAGAGCACAGAGGGTTGCCGTGGAAGCAGTATCCTGGATAACACCCACCCAATCCCCGGGAAGGTCCATTAGTTGCCTTAACCATTCTGTAACAACCTCTTCAAGTTCTGTTGCCGCGGGTGAAGTAGCCCAGACCATGCACTGGGCTCCCATTCCGGCGGTTAACAATTCGGCCAGAATTGATTCCGGGCTATTATTGGCAGGAAAATAGGCAAACCACCCGGGGTGTTGCCAGTGAGTCATCCCGGGCACAATAATTTCTTTAAAATCCCGAAAAATTTCTTCAAATTCCTCACCCTTTTCCGGAGGAGACCCCGGGAGTTTCCTTTTTATCTCCCCCGGCTCAACCTTTGCTTTTACCGGATATTTTTCAATTTCTTCCATGTAATCTGCAATCCAGTCCACAAAAGCATATCCATTTTCCCTGAATTCATCTTTATTCAAATCAATCCCCTCCTCCTTTCCCTTCTTTTATTACTTTAACTTTAAAACGTTTTTCCCTGCAAAAAAAGGCGACCACAAGGGTCACCTTTAAGTTATTTTCTCCATGTATTGGGAACAAATAAAACCAGAATTGTAAAAATTTCCAATCTACCGATTAACATCAAAATAGAAAGGTAAATCTTGTAAAAACCATCAAAAATAGTATAATCCATGGTTGGACCAACTCCCCCCAACCCGGGTCCTATATTACCAATACAGGCCACAACGGCGGAAAAACTTGTTACTAGACCCTCCCCTGAAGTAAGCACAACAAGTGTGCTTGCGGCTGTTAGAAATAGATAAATGAAAGCAAAAGTTAGGATATTGGTAATTACTCTTTCGGGAATAACCATTCCCTCAATTCTCATGCTCAGGACTCTTCTGGGACGAACCATCCTCTGCATTTCAACAAAGGCATGCCGGGAAAGGATCAAATGCCTTCCTACCTTCATTGATCCTCCAGTAGAACCCGCACAACCTCCAATAAACATTAAAAATACCATTACTCCACTTGCAGCAAATGGCCAGGCATCAAAATCAGCTGTTACATAACCGGTAGTTGTGGTAATGGAAACAACCTGGAAAACCGTATCTGTAAGGGTTTCCCCTTCACCCCACAAAAGGCCGGTAAGAAAAACCGAAAAGAATATAATGATACCCAGATAAAGACGAAATTCAGCACTTTTCCAGAAAGCTCGCAGACTTTTTTGCCGCAAAGCAATGTAATAAAGGCTAAAGTTTACCCCTGCCAGAAACATAAAGAAAATTATTATCCACCTTACAGTATTATTAAACTCTCCAATACTTGCAGAGTAAGAGCTAAAACCTCCAGTGGCCATTGTTCCAAAGGTGTGTACAGTGGCATCAAAAAAGTCAAGGCCCGCTACCATTAAAGCAACGGTCTGGGCTACAGAAATTACGATATAGGTAGTCCAGAGAATTGATGCCATTTCCTTAATGCGGGGTTTGAATTTCTCAAGACTGTATGTACCAGGGGCTTCTGCCCGAAATACCTGGAGTCCACCAGGGCCCACCGTACCCAAAATTGAGATAAACAAAACCATTATTCCCATTCCACCAAGCCAGTGGGTCAGGCTTCGCCAGAAAAGAATACTTCGATGGGTTCCTTCGATATCTTCCAAAACGCTTGCCCCTGTGGTAGAAAACCCGGACATTGTCTCAAAGAAGGCTTCGCTAAATGTTGTAAAAGTCCCTGATATCAGGTAAGGTAAGACTCCAATTAAAACCGTTACAAGCCACCCCAGTCCAACAACTGCAAACCCTTCCCGGGGCCTGATTTCACCATTTTCTTTTACCCATTTAAAAAGGGAGCCTCCCAGAACAAGGGAAAGTAAAAGAGGCCAAATAAATGGCCCGGTTCCTTCTCCATAATAAATAGCCCAACCAAGAGGAAAAAGAAGTGATAATCCCAGGAAGAAAATAAGCCTTCCCAGGATATTAATCAGGGTTCCATAACGCATGAAATATCACCGACCATCGAATAATTTTTCTACCTGCGATATTGCCTTGGGTAGAGCAAAAACTATAATCAGGTCTCCGGGGCCAATAATATCATTTCCACCGGGAACTATAACCTCATCTCCCCTGCAAATTGCTCCAATTATCATTCCCCGGGGGAGTTTTAAATTTTTAAGGGGCGTATTTATAATTCTTCCTTGAGAAGGAGCTATTAATTCTAATAATTCAGCCCGGTCTCCCTCAAGAAATGTTACAGAAAGGATTTTCCCCCGCCTGATATATTTCATTATTGCTCCAGCTGTGAGCATCCTGGGGCTCACGGCAACATCAATTCCCAGTTTTTCTACAAGGGGAACATAATCCGAACGCCGCAATTGGGAAATTGTCCTGGGGACCCCCAGGTGTTTCGCCAGAAGGGAAACCAGAATATTTGCCTTATCATCACCTGTCATGGCAGCAAAAATATCTGAATTGGCAATATCCTCGCTTTCCAGAAGGTTTAGATCGGTTCCATCTCCAATAATTATTTGAGTTTTATCCAATCGTTCTGAAAGCCATTGGCAGCGGCTAATTTGTGATTCAATCAGCTTAATATTATAATCTCTTTTTTCGAGAATACGAGCCAGCTGATAACCCAGTTTCCCTCCACCAAGAATGGCAATATCTTTTACCTTTTTTCTTTCCTTGCCCAAAAACTCCTCTACTGCCAGCATGTCTTCTGTTTTGGCCATAACAAAAATTAAGTCATCAGGCTCTATCCTGTCCTTGCCGTGAGGGATAACTATTTCCCCATTCCGCATTATGGCTACGATAAGGTAGGTATGGTCAAAATCAAGGTCAAAAAGAGTTTGTCCAACAATAGGAGAATTTTCATCAACGCTTAATTCCAGTAGTTGAACCCTGCGATTGGCAAAATATTCCACGTTTAAAGCTTCTGGAACCCGGATAAGTTTTAAGATTGATTCTGCTGTAACAAGTTCAGGGTTAATCATCAAGTCAATCCCAAAGTTGGATATTTCTAAAGATCCATTCTCAACATATTCTGGGCTTGAAACTCTGGCAACAGTTCGGTTTACACCCATCTGTCTCCCCAGGAGGCAGGCCAGAATATTAACCTCTTCTGCATCTGTAACTGCAAGTAAGAGGTCTGCTTTTGCCACTCCTGCTTCTTTGAGAGTATAAAGGTTTCCTCCCGGTCCGAGAACGGTAGAAATATCAAGATTTTCCTGGACGGTTTCCAAACGCTCCTCATTTTGGTCAACCAGGAAAATATCATGCTGTTCTCTGCTCAGTTTTTCTGCAAGACTGTAACCAACCTTGCCCGCACCAATTATAATAATATGCATTT
The DNA here is from genome assembly GCA_003550445.1 of Halobacteroidaceae bacterium. Taxonomy (GTDB): domain Bacteria; phylum Bacillota; class Halanaerobiia; order B1SED10-174; family B1SED10-174; genus T1SED10-26. The sequence goes on along the minus strand of PUKG01000310.1, from coordinate 78 downwards.
TTACACCTCGAAGGATAAAAAAATAAAGCTGCACACGCTACAGCCCGATTAATAATAGATTACACTATTTCACCTTTT
>PUKG01000131.1 GCA_003550445.1 Halobacteroidaceae bacterium | reverse complement strand
GTTGCAGGGGTTTTACTAATTGGATATATGCAGGCTACACAGGAAATTGGGAGAAACTTTCTGGGCTTATTGATTCTCCTCGGCGCACCAATTTCCGGGGGAGCATTCAGTAATCTTTCCCGTTTTTATTCCCGAACCTTTAAACCAATCGAATTAACCTATATAATGATGAATGTTGGAGCCGTATTCTTTTTGGGTTTTAGCCTCCTTACCCACCTTTTCCGGGGTAATCTTGATCAGTTTCTCCTTCCCCTTGGAGAACCCATTGTAGTCACAGCTATTTTTTACCTGGCAATTTTTTCTTCTGTGGTGGCATTTTTCCTGGTAAATTTCACCCTTTCCCGATTGCCTGCTTCTCAGGTCAGTGCTTTCCCCAGTTTGACAACGCTAATAGCTGTAACTTCTGGGGTAATTATCCTTGGAGAAAGCCTTTATTGGTACCATTTCGTTGGGGCTTTTTTTATTATTTTCGGGGTCTGGGGAACAAACTATTTTACTCCCCGAAACATTACTGCAAACTCAAGGGGTTAGCCCTTTTAAAAATTCATCAATAATTTGCTTTACTTTTTCTGGTTCCCTTGTGGAAAAAACCACCTCTTTAAAGCGGGTATTTTTTAAACCAAGAGAAATTTGAGGATAACCCATTACCTGGAAAACATTTCTCCATTTTCCCCGGGACCAATCAACAGGTAATCGCCACCAAAGAGCCCGAAAGCTCCCCTGGAGTATATTGCATTCATCAATTAAATCCCAAACTATTTTTCTTTTTATCAGGCCAAAACTAATAATAATTCCACTGCTGGAAATATGCAGGTGAAGAGTGGAAAAGGTCAAACTCAATAAAAAAAATCTGAGCAAATAAATACCTATAAAAAGATAAAACCAATTAGGAATTATGGAAGGCAAAACCTGCCCCTCCAGGCGCTGGAAAAAAAACAATCCCAAAAAACCTGCACTTAAAAGGCCAAATATTGGGGTTGCAACCAGGGCATAATTAAATTTTAGTCTCTCTTCATAAAGCGCTTTTCCCAACAAAGCTATCTGCTCCCCAGTTTTATTTTATTATATTTTCGGCTTTTAATCTCAATCCTCCTTTTTCCTTCCAACCCTGGTAAGCTAAAAAGGACAAAAATTAATATAGTGAAGGATTAAGGACCACCTAAAAAGAAACTAAAATAGGTATAATGTTTTACACAAATCAAAAACCGGGGTGAATTATATGGCAAAAGTGGGCATTCCAAGAACACTGGCTTATTACACCTTCTATCCCCTCTGGAAAACTTTTCTAGAAGAGCTTGGTTTTGAAGTTGTTCTTTCTCCCCCGACAAATAAAAAAACCCTTGACCTTGGGGTTCAAGAAACGGTAAACGATGCCTGTGTTCCCATAAAACTGTACCACGGCCACATAATGGCTTTAAAATCCAAGGTAGATTATTTGTTCATCCCCCGTCTGGTGAGTGCCGATGGAAAAAGTACTTTTTGCCCAAAATTCCTCGGATTACCGGATATGGTTCGCTTTTCCCGTAATGATCTCCCTCCCATTATTGACACCACCTTCAAAGTTCGAAAATTCAGGGCATCCATATTTAGTTTTTTAAATACTGTTGGAAAGCGGTTATCTGCAAGCAAGGCTTCAATAATTAGAGGTTATTTGCAAGCCCGGAAAGCCCATAAAAAATATCATTTTCTTTTAAGCAAAGGTCTATTCCCAGCAGAAGCTATGGGCAAACTTAATTCTTCCTTAGGTGAAATTTCATTCCCCCAGTCAGGAAAAGAAAAATTAACCCTTGCTGTGGTTGGATATCCATACTCTATCTTTGACCCTTATATTAGCGGAAACCTCCTGCAAAACCTCAGAAAAATGGGAATAGGGATTATTACCCCCGAAAATATTAGTTTAAAAAACATCAAAAAAATGGAAACCCGCCTTCCCCAGAATTTTTTCTGGTATTATAGCAACAGGGCTGCCTGGGGAACTCTCCATTTAATGGAAAAATCTGGCAATATTGATGGAATAATTCACGTTACGGCTTTTGGCTGTGGACCTGATGCAATGTTAAATAAACTCCTTGAACTGGAAGACAAAAACCATAATCAACTGCCTTTTCTATCAGTTAGTATTGACGAACATTCCGGGGAAGCAGGAATTTTAACCCGCCTTGAAGCTTTTGTTGACATGCTTGCCCACAAAAAGCAAAGTGAAGGGAGCAGAGAAATATGAAAGGATATTTGGGTATTGATGTAGGTTCAGTAAGCACAAACCTGGTTATTATAGATGAAAATGACAACCTCCTTTCCTCTCACTACCTCCGAACCCGTGGCCAGCCCATCAAAGCCGTTCAAGAAGGAATTCAAGAAGCGGGAAAAGATGTTCCTGATAATGTGGAAATTTGTGGAGTTGCAACAACCGGAAGTGCACGCCGCCTGGCAGGGGTTGTAGCGGGAGCAGATACAGTGAAAAATGAGATAACAGCACATGCTGTTGCTGCTTCTCACGTTGTCCCCAATGTCCAAACCGTTTTAGAAATGGGCGGTCAGGATTCCAAAATAATAATAATGCGAAATGGTGTTGTTGTTGATTTTGCAATGAACACGGTTTGTGCTGCTGGAACAGGTTCTTTTCTTGACCATCAGGCAGCCAGATTAAATATTCCGATTGAAGAATTTGGTGAGCTTGCTTTAAAAAGCAAGCATCCCGTGAGAATCGCCGGGCGATGCTCGGTTTTTGCCGAATCTGATATGATCCACAAACAGCAAACTGGCCACGCCCTCGCTGATATAATAGCAGGATTAAGCGAAGCCCTTGTTCGAAATTATCTTAACAATGTTGGAAAAGGAAAAGATATTCTCCCCCCAATAGTTTTCCAGGGAGGGGTCGCAGCAAACCCAGGAATAAAAGCTTCTTTTGAAAAAGCTTTAGGAGAAGAAATCACAATTCCTCCTCATTATAATGTTATGGGAGCCTTAGGAGCAGCTTTGATCGCCAAAAGATTAATGGGCCAAAGCTCAAACCCAACTAAATTTTTGGGCTTTGAGTTAAGCGATTTTGAATATGAAGCCAGTAGTTTTGAGTGCAAGGATTGCCCCAACCACTGCGAAATAGTAAACATTATGGTTGGGGGCGAGTTGCTCGCCCGCTGGGGCAGCAGGTGTGGTAAGTGGGATCAACTGGACGAAAAAAGAACGGGGTGAAAAAATTGCGGGTAACCTATGCCCACATGGGAACTTCAACTATTGTTTTCAAATCAATGCTGGAGGAAATTGGCCACGAGGTAATAGCGCCCCCTCGCCCAACACCAAAAACTCTATCTCTTGGAGTTCAGTATGCTCCAGAGTTTGCCTGTATTCCCTTTAAACTTGTTCTGGGAACATACCTGGAAACGCTTCCTGAAGGAGCAGAAATGATTGTTAGTGCAGGCGGTTACGGCCCCTGCCGGGCAGGGTTCTACGGAGAACTCCACCGTCGCATACTCCGGGAAATGGGCTATAACCCTAAAATCGTTTTCTTTTTTCCTCCTTTAAAAAAACCCCTGGATTTCTATCGTAAGCTTGTTAAACTAAAGCAGGGGGGGTCCTGGGTGGATCTTTACCGAGCAGTTCGGAAGGGATTTTCCCAATTAAGGGCAGTTGACGATATTGAAATAAAAAGCCATGAAACACGAGCAAGAGAACTAAATCGTGGTGATACTAACCGGGCCTTTAAAAAGGGAATTGACTACCTTGAAGAAGCAAAAAACCTTAAAGAAATTGAAGAAGCCCGTTCCGAAGGTTTGAAGGCTTTAGAAAAGGTCCCCCAAAACCCGGATTTCGAACCTTTAAAGGTGGGGATAATTGGAGAAATTTACGTCCAACTGGAACCAGCAGCAAATTTTTATCTGGAAGAAACCCTTGGAAACATGGGAGTTGTTCCCCGTCGAACTATTTTCCTTACCAGCTTTACCCGGCGTGATGTAGTTACTCACGGAGAAAAAGAAGCAAAAGAAAGAGCACGGCCTTATATTCCTCTGGTTATCGGAGGGCACGGCCAGAACAGTGTCGGAGATGTTGTCCATTTTGCAGAAAAAGGGTACCATGGTGTTGTTCAGCTTGCTCCCTTTACCTGTATTCCCGAAATAGTGGCAAAAAGCATTATGCCACACCTGAGCAAAGTGGAGGGTATACCAGTGCTAACATTTTTCATAGATGAGCAAACCGGCCAGGCTGGAGTAGAAACCCGTTTAGAAGCCTTTGTTGATCTGATGAACCAGCAGAGGGGAAACTTTTCGGCATAAAAAAAGCCCTTAGCAAGGGCTTTTTTTATATTATCAATTCTAAGACTCTTGTCATAATTCCCCCAATCAGAAAAGCGGTAGCAATTGTTATAAACAAAACCACAAGAGAAATTTTCAGGCTAAATTCCCGGGCAAGGGTAGCTAACACGGCAATACACGGAACATAAAAAAGTGCTACAACCGCTCCTACCAGGAGTTGAACCGGAGTTAAACCCATATCCACAAGTGGTAAAACCGCAAGCTCCCTTCTAACAATTCCTAAAACAAGTGGAACGGCTGCCTCCTGGGGGAGACGTAACCATTGTTCAATTAATGGGCTGAAAACCCTTCCCAGAAAAACCAAAACTCCGCTTTCAAAAAGCAAGGATGCAACTCCTACAGCCATTACCATAGGAATAGCCCCGTTAAAAATATAGCCCTTAATTCGCATCAAAACCTTTTTCCCGAGCATATGAGGTTTGGGAAAAAGCAATTCGGGGATCTCGAGAAGGGTTTCCATTCTTTTCCCGGGTAAAATTTTATCCATAATGAAACCTGCAAAAAACATTGCCAGAACAGAAAAACCAAAGAGAGCCAGGACTACAAAAACAGAAACCTCTGCCAGAAGGGCAAAAAAAGCACCTGTTTGAGAGATACAGGGGACGGCAAGAGAAATCATTGTGGAGATCATGAGCCGTTCTTTTTTTGATTCCAGGGCTCTTGTTCCCAATATCCCAGGGATTGCACATCCATAACCCAGCAGAAGGGGAATTATATTTGAACCCCTGAGGCCAATTTTGGCCATCAACCCATCCAGGAGAATACCAAACCGGGGAAGATAACCACTGTCTTCAAGAATACTTAATGCCAGGTAAAAGGAAAGAACATATGGGAAAACAAGAGCAAGTGGCCACTCTAACCCCTTAATTAAAAATCCGTATTCTCCGATCAAAATATTTTGGATGGTTCCGGGGGGGATTAATCCCTGCACTAACGTTATTATTGGAGGGAAAACCAATTCCCGGAAAAAGGGAAGAAGAATAAATTGCCTTAAACCCATTCCAATACCAATTATTATTGCAAAAATCAAGGCTAAAATAATAAAAGCCAGAGGAAGCCCTGGCCAGGGACTTGTAAGGAACCTGTCAACCTTTTGCCTGAAAGACTCCCCCAACTCACCCTGGTTTTTTTGAGCTTTTTTTACCAGAATTTCTGCTTTTTCCCAGCGTTTTTCACTGTTTTCAGGCAGAGTTAAATCCGGAACACCAGTTGTTAGAATATTCTCCCTGACAATATCCAGGCCATGGCTATCCAAGGCAATAGTCTCAACTACCGGAATTTGTAATTCATTCTCCAAAGTTTTTACATCAATGAAATATCCTCTTTCCCTGGCAAGATCAGTTCTGTTAATTGCAACAACAGTGGGGATCTTAAACTCAAGGACTTGAAATAATAAATAAAGACCGTTTTCCAAACTATTAGCATCTAAAACACAGATAATTCCTGCAGGTTTTTGTTTGATCATTTCCACGGCAACCTTTTCGGCAGGATTGGTGGCATCAAGAGTATAGGTGCCGGGAACATCAATCAGTTCAAAGTTGTCCCCCTCCAGTTTCATTCGCCCCCTGGAGAATTCAACCGTGGTTCCAGCGTAATTTCCCACACTTGCTTCAAGCCCGGTAAAGTAATTAAAAAAAACACTTTTCCCCACATTTGGGGGGCCTATTAAAAGAATTGACTTTTTTCCTGGTTTGTAATTTTCCTCTGCTTGTCCACAGTGTTTTCTTTTTCGAATCCTGTTTCTATTTTCTACCAAAACTATTCACCGCCCTGCACCTCGATCATTCCTGCTAGCTCAAAACCCAGGGCAACTTTTCTGCCATCAACCAGGGCCAGAAGGGGTCCGTTAAAATATTGTCTCCCCTTCAGGCACACCCTTTTCCCCGGCCTCAACCCTAAAGCGGGCAAAAGGGGGTGAACGGGAACCCTTTTTATTATTAACTCTTCTCCAAAGCCTGCTTCTGCCAGACTTTTTACCTTGCAGTTTGAAATACAGATAGCTTCTTTCCCTATTTTTTCTTTGACCCTGGAAAAAACAGAACAGGGCAGCTCTTTTTGCTTTATTCCGCTGTAAAATAGTTTTAAAAAACCTCTGGGGTTCCGGAAAACAATTTTGCATTCGGGCTTCATTTCATTAATTGCCTTACATAAAACACGGTCTTTTGGTTCAACATGTAAAGCCAAAAAAGTTCTATCAAATTCACTAAAACCCAAAGTCTCTCCTTCTTTTAATTTAAGGGAAACCTTTTTTTCCAAACCAAGTCTTTTAATAACTATCTCAGCTTTTTTTATTGCTTCGGGGTTATTATCAATTGCTTCAACAATACATCCTTTTTCTGCAAGCATTATTGCTGAAAAAGGATAAGGCCCGCAGCCAACCTGGAGAACACGCATACCCGGTTTGACTCCTGCAATTTTCATCTCTTTTTCCACAAGTTTTTGATAAAAAACCCTGTGATAAAGCCTGCCTAGGGTTGGGAAACTTGCACTAAAAAATTCCAAACCTTGAACTGCTTTCAATAATTTTTTATAAAATAGTTTTTTCCCTTTTTCATGCATTCATATTCCCTCCCCTAAAAAACTCTTTCTCTCAAATTTTTTTAACACCACAATCGCGGCCAATCCTGACCAGATAAGCGGAACCCAGAAAGTGATCATTCTTGAAAACAGAACAAGAGCCAGTCCTTCCTCCAGCAAAACCCCGTTCAAATTTAAGATTAACACCAGGATACCTTCAAATGTCCCAACCCCTCCAGGAGAAAGGGGCAACATGCTGACCAGATAAGCCAGGAAAGTAGCCAGGCTAACAAGGATAAAATTTAATTCCAGCCCAAGGAAATTACTAATCAGGAAAACTTTTACCGGATATAAACTCCAAATCACAATTGAAATTCCCAGCATTGGCAGTAGAGATATTTCTTTTCTGTTTTCTTTTACAGCAATAATAGTTTTTAGAGTAAAAGTTTTTAACTTTTTTAAAAGTCCATTTTTCCCTTCAAATGGAGTTCCAATTTTTCCCCGGAAAAAAATGTGGGTTAAGATAATAAGTACCCCCACCAAAAAGAAGAAAGCCCCATAAAACCATTGAGGAATTGAAAACCTGGAAAAGCCAGCTAAAAAAACAAGGAATAGGATTACAGTAAAGGGAATTAGAGAAATAAATTTCTGGGTTATAAAAACCCCTGTCAAATCTTCATAGCTTCGCCCGGTGATTTTTTTTAAAAGAAAAATCTTGGCTCCCTCCCCTCCAAGCTTAACCGAGGGGGTAACACTTTCCACAAAGCCTCCCGCAAGGTTAACAGAAAAAATATCGGCAAGAGAAACATTTTTTCTTTTTTTCCCAAGAAGGTAAAAAAGCTGATATGCCCCCAAAAAAAGAGTTAAAAGCTGGAGAGTAAGCATAAAAACCAGAAAAGATGGAGTAACTCCCTGCCAGACCTTCCATATTTCTTCCCAACCTGCCCTAATAACCAGGAACCCTATTAAAGAGATCCCAATTATGCCAAAGAATATTTTTTTAGACATTATTTTTTTCTCCCTTATAAAGGAGTGACTTCCCAAAAGTAATCATTGGCTGGCTCACCTCTCCCTGGGGCTTATACCCAACTGGGACAGGTTCATAGCTTGAATAAAAAATTTTCCTGGGAGCCCTCATTACCAGGCGGGCCCCTTTTGGAGCGGTTCCGAAAAAATTATTTAAAATTTCCTTTTTTGGTTCAACCTGAAGGGCTGTTACCACTACCGAATATTCAGAAAGGTCAATTGAAGCCCCATTTCCGAGCTTTAAAGTGATATTTCTCAATCCCCTTTTCTTTAAAAGGGTTTCAGCTTTTTCCAGAGCAACAGGATCAACATCCAGAGCAGTAACAGGGTTTCCAGTAATTTCCCTTAAAAAAATTGCGGTAAAGGGGATTGCTCCACAACCCAGGCTTAAAATTCTTTCTCCATGTTTAATTTCCGCCAGTTGTGCTTCCCTTTTTACAATTTTTTTATAAGGATATGAGTATATTTCTTGCATAATTGGACTGATGGTCCAGCCTTTTTCCAATAGTTGAACTGCTTTTGGAAGTGTTCCCACAGAATTTCCTCCTCTGAAAATGAAAATCATCCTCAATTAAATATTCTACCTCATTTCTTTTTTCCCTGCAAATAATTTTTTTTTCGAGGAAAATAAAAACCCCGCCTCAAAGCGGGGCTTTATTATTATTTCACTTTTTTTATTATCCGCAAACCCATGTGAACCCCATCAACTTCTCCATTACCTCCCCGCAAAAATTGAATAATACTCTTTTCTCCTCTACGGATAAGGCTTGCTTTATCAACTTTTACCGGGGTTAATTCCTGTTTTGTATTATTGAACTCAATAAATAGTTTATCCTTTTCTCTTGTTACTTCCCCCTCTGCTCCTTCAGGAGAAATATATTTCCCAGGCCAGTCTTTAGTAGATTCTGGTAACGAAGAAAGGGGTGGAAAAGAAAACCTTTCTTCATCAATGGACAACCCCAGGGCGAGATTGATTAGAGCATTCCAAACTCGAGTAACAGGCATCTCAACCAGATTGATTAAAACGGTTCCAACAAGGTTCTTTTCTGGAATAAATCCCAGGTGGCTGGAAATCCCCTTCAAGCTTCCCCCGTGTTCAACAATAGTGGACCCCTTGTAATTGGGCTGAACCATAAAACCATAACCATAATATTTTTCTTCCGGCAAAGGAAAATAAGGGGATCCCATCCTCATTAATAAAGGCGAATTTAAGTAGGAATTTCCATACTTCAAAAGGTCTAAAACATTGGTTTTTAAATATCCTGCTCCAAGCATCGCCTCAGAATGATTCCATAGGGGAGCAGGGACAATATCATCATCAATTCGGGCATATAGCTGGGTTACATCATTCCATTCCTTAAGTTTTTCGGGGTCAAATGTAATTTTCTCCATCTTTTGGGGCTTAAAAATTTTTTCTTCCATAAATTTGGCCAGACTCATTCCGCTGACCCTTTCAACTATGGTTCCTAAAAGAGCATAGGCATCATTGGAAT
>PUKG01000052.1 GCA_003550445.1 Halobacteroidaceae bacterium | reverse complement strand
GCGATTGACTGGCTCAGAGAGACCGGAAGTAAACTCGTCGAAGAAGGGAAAATCCCCGAATGGGTATATAGGTGCTCAACGCCTCTCGGCATCAGAGGTTTTCTCGGCTGTAGTAATCTCTTTCCGATCCGCCTAATTCGGTGGTGTGCTCAACGCCTCTCGGCATCAGAGGTTTTCTCGGAGCAGGGTTTGTCAACCCTTATGGATATTACAATTCCCGCCTATTTTTTCAAGCTCTGTAGATTTCTCAACCAAACCACCTGAAAATTTATTTAGAATTTTTTATTCACCTCCATAAATCAACAACTTGTTCTTAATCAAGTTCCTTTTTTCTTTTGAAACTATTATACTTTGGTTTCAAAAGAGGGTTACCATAACCTCCTATAAGAAAGGAAACTACCACAATTGAATGCTTGATTTAAATAATCTCAAATTTTCCAGGATCTTCAGGCCAAGCATCTGGAGAATTCTTTGTCCTTAACTTTTTCACACAGGGGTTACACAAATCCACTATTATTAGGCTATCCTCACCCTCTATTTCTTTTTTCAGTTCAAATTTTAATCGTTCCCTTTGTCTATTGTTCAAAAAACAGCAAAAAATACTTAACTGAATTCTTTCTCCATACCCTTTTACTATTTTTGCAACCCTTGCCAGCCTTTTCGGCTCTCGAACATCATACATAACTAATCTCCAGGATTTTTCTGCCATATTATCTTAACCTTCCTCTTGCAAAAAGACCGCTGCTTCCACACCATTCTTTTTCCAATAACCTTGTCTCTAATTCAATTGTTCTCTCATAAGAAAGGGAATAATTGGTTATTGGATGCTTCCACTTATCGGTTAACCTTTTTTCAAATAATTGAATAGCCTTTCTTTTCCCTTCTCTTGATAACCATACCTTTTCCTTGGTTACAATAAAATCATTTTCTCCATCAATTTGCCCTCTATTAATTGCACCGATTACAGTAATATCCCAAATTGGCAAACGAAATAACTCCATCAGGTCAAGAACAAGAGGAAATCCATTTGTTCGGGGCTGATGGAAAAAACCAATAGAAGGCTCGAGACCAACTGCAAGAATTGTAGTATAAACTGATTGATATAAAAGTGAATAACCAAAACTAAGAAGGGCATTAAAACGATCCTTGGGAGGACGGCGAGTTCTTTTGACCGGTTTCAAACAAGATGGAGTTTTTTTATTAAAGAGTTTCTTTACCAAAGAAAAATAGGTTTTCCCTGCTATTCCTTCAAAACCACGAATTATTTCAATGGATTCAGCATTTTCAATTCCTTTTGAAGCTTTTTGGATTTTTTTAATCTCTTTTCGAGTTTCATCATCTCTTCTTCCCCGGGTTTGCCTTAAAAGATAGCGGACTTGGCTTTCGACTTTTGCCTTGGCTAGCTTTTTGCTTAAAATCAGCTTGTTTTCTGGTAAAATTAACGCATTATATTGTCTGATTCTTCTCTGAACCCCGTTGGGGCCAGAAGAAACTCCAAAGGAATAATTTCCCCCAGGCGTCAACCAATGAACATCTACGCCAAAAACAGAACATAGATGGAGAGCTTGGGTAGTTATTTGCGAATAACCATGGATAATCATTGACTGAATCCCTTGTATAGATAATTCTTTGTCCTCTTCCCCTTTGTTGTATTCTTCTATTAGAATTTTGTTTTGCTTTCGTTTTATTTTCTTTTTATGCCCAATAATATGAATTACCTTGTTTTCTCTCTCTGGAGGAAAAAGCCTTACAGGTTCCCAATCCTTATTTTGAATTAAACGTTCTTCCTCAGGTAGGCAAACTGGGGAAAGTGAACATTTTATACACTTGTTTTCATTATTACAAATTGAGGGCCTTTCTACTTGAGACTGTAGATCTTGGGCCTTCTTAATCCATTTCTTCACTTTATTTCTAAGTTTATCATCAAATATTACTTTTACTGTCCTTTGACTCTGTTGATACCTTATCCTTCCTTCTATTATGGTTTCTCCCATTTTTTCTTCCAGTAAAATAGCATAGGCGGCAAGTTGAACAATATCCGGTTCCCAAGCTTTGATTTCTTTCTTATCAAACAAGGCTTTTCCCCTTTTATATTCATAGGGAACTAAACTCCCGTCCCTTCTTCTGACGGTATCCACTTTTCCAACCAAACCAAGTTTTTCAGAGCTCAACTCAATTTTTTTTAGAGTTCCTTTTTGTAGATCAATATCCAGATGTATAGATCGACCATCGAAAACATTTTCATCTGCAACCAAAATTCCCTCAACTTCCTCAAGAAAATAAAGTCTTTCACAATAAACAATTGAATGCAAACCCATTACTCTAACTTTGTTATGTTCATTTTTATCCATTAGCTTTTTCCACTTACTATTTTTATCCAATATTCAGGCAGAAATTGTTCATTGGTTTCAAGTAAAAATTGTTTAAAAACCGTGCCTTTTGAGCCAACATGGTCAACCCATATTGGAAGCGATAACTTACCCTCATTACTGGGTTTTAAATAGTTAATAGGCTCTCTTAGATCATTTTCTAAATAGTTTACTTCGTTAACCAAGAAAGTGCTCTCCCCAAAAGACAAACCACTATATCTGTTTATCTCTTTTTTTTCTATTACTGCATCCTTTACCTTTTTGAATAAATTGTTTTGCTCATTTTCTGGGTGGTTTTTGATCCAAACTACAAGATTTATTCCAGATAGAATCTCTTGATAATCCGGTCTTTTATTATTTCCTGTTCCGGGAGGATTTTTTTTATCCTTTATTCTCCAAACAGTTCTCAAAACAGTGGACTTTTCGGGAAGCCCCAACATACCAATTCCGATTTTTGAACCTTCGTATTGTTTGCGATCCTCTTCTCCTATCAAAGAAAGTAAAAACCCATACACAGTAGCAGGAGGTGGAAAACTCATAGTTTCTAAATATTCCCTGGCTCGAGGTGCCCGGAAAGAAGTTATTGGAACCTTTACCAAAATGCTTAATTCTTTATCAGCAAGCACTCTGCCCATTTAAATTAACTCCTTAACGGTTTCAGCTGCTTTCCGGACACCCTTAAATAATTTTGCCCCATGTAAAATTTCTTTTTCCTCATTAGAAAGGTTATCCACTATTTCTCCCCCAATTACGAGTTCCCCTGGAAGAATATCTTCTCCTTTGACCTTCTCCAAAATCGAACCTATACTAAGAATATTTCCATTATCATCTCCTTCAAAACAATACAATATTCGAGGGGCAAAGTCAGAAGTTATCCTGAACACAATAGAAGCTGGGGAAAAATCAAAAAGAAATCTGCTATGATTTCCCCCAACTTGGCGGAGGGAAACAAGGCCGTCAATGGCTGGAAAAATATTCTTCCGCTCTCTAAGCCCTTCAGGGGTCAAAGCAAAACCAAATTGATATCGAGTAGCATGTAACTCTGTTCCATATAAACTGGTCCTGCCTTTTTCTCCACTCATTGCGTTAAAGGTGATATCCCCAGCAAAGGGAGTTAATGAAACAGCCCTAGTTACCTCCAGCACTCCCCTTCTTTTATCACATTTTCCTTTTTGATCACTACCATCTTCTTTTGCCGCCTCAGCAAGCATAAAACCTAAAAGATCATCGTCAATATAAACCTCTTTATCTTTTCCTTTTCCCTCAGGGTCAGTCCAAGAAAGCCATTGCCGATCCTGCCACTCATGGACCTCCTGTTCCTCATTCCAAAATCGATTTACCGGGTAACCCATCTGTTGCCAGTAGTAACGCAATGCCCAGCGAATGGCTTCAGCGGATACAGAAGAATAAGCTTCGCCTCTCCAGAGGATTTTTTGCAGAGTTGATATATTACCTTCACTTTCCCCCCGATTGTTTGCAGCAGTCCCATAAGCAGTTACGATATTTCCAAAAAGGTATTTACTCATCAATATCTTCCTCCTTCTCTGAAAATAAAGCATTTTCTTCCCTCTTATCTGATGGCTGATAACTAATAATTGCCAGTAACGCAAGATCCCTGGCTTTTTTCCAGTCCTTCTCTTCAAACAAGCCCATAACTTCCATCCAGCCTCCCTGTAAGGTTTCCAGAGAACCAGCTCTTGCCCAAAAATCTACAACTGTTTCTCTCAGGGCAGTTTTGTTTTTTCCTCTGTTCAAGCTTGTTCGCAACCTTTCCATCTCCCGGGAAGCCAGGTCATTAAAGCTAATATTTTCTTTTTTTGCCCTTTCACCAAGCTGCCCCAATCTTCTTCGCCATGCCTCTTGGCATGTTTCCACAAAAACTTTTTCTGCCTTTCCCAAGCTTGCTTTTTCCAGCATGTTATATAATCCTCTCCTTTCATTCCTAAAAGACAAACGTTTCCGCAAATCAGGATTTGCAAAAGCCTGACAAAACCCTTCATACCATTTCCGGTTGTTAGCGCAATTGTCCGCGATTATTTCTCGAGCAACAGAGGTTACAATAAATACCTCTTCTGTTTTTGACTCTTTTCCTTTTTCATTTTTTTCAATTACAATCCACCTGTTTCTAAGATGAGTCCTTGCATATCGATAATCTTTCAAATTTATTTTTTTCCCAGGATCCAAATTCAAGTAAGAAGTTCTTGTTTTCTGTTTTTCATTCCAGGAAACAATACCAAATGAAATAACAATACACCCACCTTGATCTAAAAGTCCGTGCTGCAATGATTTTATTATGCTTTCAGCTGCAATTAGGAATTTTAAGCCAGCATCGCTTGGACTTGAAACAAAAAGGTCAGAAACTTCTTCCCCAGCATAAATCTCTCTAATTTCAGCGTATTCTTCTAAATCTGAAATTTCAGGAATTACAACAGCCATTCGGGTTTTCCTGCCTCGGGCTGTTGATTTAATTCGGTAATAAAAAGCACCAACTGGAGTATAAAGTAAGCACATTGCAAGATCAAAAGGTTCTGTTAATTTTGTTCGGTTGGAAAAACCTATATGTTTTACAGCTCCACCAGGATATAACCACCCTTTTATCGAGATTTCATTTTTTAAATTTCCATTTTTAGCAAAAAACTCATCAGCAGCTTTTTGATGTTGATATTCTTTTAATGGCCCAAAATCTTCAATTCTTAAAATGCTATCCCCAACATCAACAATCAAATTTCTTTTTTCATCTAATTTTCTGTTTCTTCCATGCTGCAAAAAAGTATTCATTAAGGCCTCGTAAAGGATTATCTTTTTTGCCTTAGATAAAGGTCTTATTTCTTCTAAAGCAGGGAACTCAAAAAACCCATCTTTATCGATTTGAAAGGAAGCTTTTAATAATTTTTCTAAGGCAGGTTTTGGCTTTGCATCAGTGAATTTTAATAAAACTCTTTCTCTTTCTAATTCCCATTTAAGACCATCAATATCAACCCCCTTTTTTTCCAAAGCTTTTAAAGTTAAAAACAAACCCGCAAGCCCTACCCTATGCAAAGAAGTCATTCCTGCTCCATATAAATCCAGCTTTATTTCCACCTAATACCCTCCTCACTGGAATAAGTTGCTACTCCTTCGGGAGCAATAAAATGGTTGCGCCAAAATCTCCAGTACCGTATTTCATTTTTATAGGGGACCGGTATAGAAAATTTCAAAATTTCCCAGGGTTTTTCCCGTACTGAACCAAGATCTTTTTCCAAAATAATATTTACTGTAAAACCAGGTTCCCTAACAGGGCCCTGATCAGAGCGCCAACCCCTATCAAGCCATTCGGATTGCCAGTCAATTCTTAATTCCTCTTTTTCTTCCAGGTTCTTATGTTCTTTTGCCAGATCACTCTGGGAAATGCTATTTTTTCCTTTTAACCGATCCAACCATACCCCCGCTTTTAACAGTTCCTCTTCTTCATAAGGAAGAAGACTTTCTGGCTTATAGAAAATTGCCTGTTTGGATTTTCCGGGGTTATCAGGAGTTACCCTTCTATTTAAACGACCCAATCTTTGAATCAAAGAAGGAATGGGAGCATACTCTGTTATTAATATATCTGCATCAATGTCCAGGGACATCTCTGCCACCTGAGTTGTTATAGCAAGCACTCCTTTTTCATTTTCGAAAGAAGAAATTAGATCCCGTTGTCTTTCAACCCGATCTTTATACTTAAACCGGCTGTGATAGTTAATTACCCGCAAACCCTTTTTCCTGGCTTCAGAAAAAAGCTTTTGAGCTTTTCCCACCGTATTTACCACCCAAAGAATTTTCGCCTCTTTATTTTCAATTATTGTTTCCCAAATCTTTTCCTCATCAGAAAGGTGAAAACTATACCTCGGAATTTTTTCCAACTCTCTAGGGGTAGGTATCTTTTCTACAGATCCCACAGTTTCTTTAATTGCGGTTAATTTTTTATCCGGAAGGGAGGCACTCATCAATAAAAATTTTGTTCCCGAAAGTGTTTTCATAAAAACAAGGAGAGCGTTAAACATCTGGTCATCGTAAGAATGAACTTCATCGAAAATAAAGGCACTTCTCAATATTGCTGGAGAACTAATCAAGGCCTTTCTATTATTCCTAATCAACCCTAACACTGTATCGGCCGTACAAACTGTTATTGCTGGGCGCCATGTTTTCAGAGCCCCCAATGATGATGCTTGATCAATTGGGCCTTCCTCTGATTTATAAAGTTCTTCCAAATCAATATGGGCCCGCGAATGAATTAATTCAGATTCAGTTCCGGGATCGGCAACATAATCCAAGAAACCTTCTGTTGCAGTTCCTGTTGTGGGATAGCAAAAAAACAGTTTTTTCCCCTCAATGCTCTTTGAGGCCCAGTGATATGCTCCTATAGTTTTTCCTGACCCGCAACCTGCTTCTATAACAGTAACTCTTCCTTTGGTTTTTCCCATTTCTTTCTGAAAAGGCCTCATCTGATTTCCCTGAAGTTTTTCTTCAACAACTTTTTCTAAATCGGAAGTCTCTGGGACCTTGTTTAAATTTTTTTCAATCCAATCATAAACCCCTCCTCCTAATTTGGCGCTTGCAACAACATCTGCCGCCATAAGAAAGCTTTTTAAAACTGCAGCAAATTTTTTTACCTCGGGATTATTTGCCAATTCTTTTTCCCATTTTCTATTAAACCAATAAAAGGTTTTTTTAAATTTTCCAAAATAATTAATATGATCATCATGGAAGGAATAATAAACCTTTTTTTCTTTTAATCCTCCGAAAAGAGGTGAAAGTTCTTCTAAATTTAATTTCACGCCATCTCCAAATCCTCCAACTTCATCAAATCGGACTGCCTTTTCCCAATTTTCAAATTTTAAGTGGTGGCCCGAAATCGCCCCGACTACCGCAAAATATTCAAGGGTTTCTTCCCCCAATTTTTCTACTATCCAGGGAAATAGTGCTTGCTCCCGAAGGAGCAATGCTGCTGAAAGGATTTCATGGCGAACAGGTTGAAGGTCAATTTTTCCTCGAATCATATCTTGGAAATAGTTATTTGCCTTACCCACATCGTGGACCAGGCAAGCAGTTTCGAGGCTTTCCTCAAGAGGTTGAAGCCATGTCTCAACCCTCAAACCAATATTGGTTAAAACTCTTTCTCCAACTGTTTTAAGAATTTTTTGTCCAGCAGTGGCAGTTTTCTTTAAATGGCCATATAAATAAAGATCGTTTAGGTCTTCCTTTGTATTTATAGGTAATTTTTTTGCAAGTAGCCTATTATCCATTTGAAGCTTCTCCTACAGGGTTAAAAATCCCACATCCCATTTTTCTTCTACCGCCCAAACCCAGTTCCTGAAGTAATAATGAGCTTTCGGGGTCTAATTTTTCCACCTTTAAAGCATATCCTACTATTTCTCTTCCCTTAATATTAATTGTGCGTCGAACATATGGAGATTTTTCCTCCTCTTCTTTTTCTTTGAAATTCTTCCGTTTTAAAAGAGAGCATTCTCCCCTGATTCCAGCTTCTTCTAATTGTCGTTTTGCACCATCAAGAAAGGTATCTGAATTAATATAACCTTTTATTGTTACGATCCAACTATAACAATTCTCTGCTTTTTTCAATAATTTCGGCTGAGGAAGTCCAATTTTGATTGTTTCCCCGTTTAATCGCAACCCTTCTCCTGCCAGGGGTAAAAATTTGGGAACAAGCTCGTGGTTTAACCTTATAATAAGTTTGCTATTACTATGAAGCCTAATCTTTCTTCTTCCAACTGGAACACCACGAATCAAATGAACCCCGCAGTTTATTTCTTTTATTTCCGGAACCTTTTTTGCTATTGAAGAATATAAGGCATACCCATGATCTGAATTAATTTCCTTTCCTTCGACATCAAAAACAAGGTCAAGAGTAACCAAGATGATTTCCCTCCGCTTTTTGTTTTCTTTTGGGAAAAACCTACCAAACAACTAATTGGCTAAATTTTCCCTTTTTTTATTAAGCCCACTTTGAGGTTGTTTAACCTAGTTTTTTCTAAACTATTTTCCCCCTACTATCACCCCACTTTGAAGATTCTCTTCGGGTATTAAAAATCTCTCTGAAAATCTTACCTTAGGTTCATTAAACACCTCGTAACTGCTTCCATCCGACCTCACTCCAATAGTCTTAACCGGCCAGAATTCAATGAACCCCCTGATCTTCTTTTCCATACACACTATTTTCAATTGCTCTATTGCTTCTTCCAGACCAGTTCCCTCGGGAAATTCCATGGTCCCATAGAAAGCAGGATGTAATCTTAACATTGCCTTTTTGGGAATGAAGGGGCCCTTTTTCGCTTTTTCGAACTCTTCCCAATCCAGTTCAAGGGTGAAATCCAGAGTTTTCCTTTCCACCCCAATAATTTCAAGATATTTTAAGGGTATTTTTCTTTCCATCCTGTTCCATTCTTCCATGTGTTTCTTGAATTTTTGGATTTTCCTGTATCCTAACTGTTCTGCTAGTGCAGTTACCCAGCCCTTAGCCTTGTTCTGGGAATATTCTTCCTGTTTTTTCTTTATAAAGGTTTTAGTAAAATAAAACTTCTCATAGTTTTCAATTTTATTTACTTCTCCTGAGAAAAAAGGTATTCGCTTCATACAGATCCCTTCTTTCTTTTCCCTTTAAGCTCAATCTTCATCTTCCCATTTTTCAATCTCATCTTTTGCTGCGAACATCCCGCCAAAGGTTTGCTCGGAATGAATTAGAACCTTTTCCACCATTTTCCCAATTAATTCCCTGGCATCACCATCAACTTTTGTTACATACCCCTCCTCATTACGGAGTTCCTTAAATTCACCCTCACCGGCTTTGTCTGTAATTATTAAGGGAGTTTTATCAAATATATCCTCTTCGGGGGGAGCTGTTTCTGCATCATTTATATCTTCCAGGTAATCACAAAATAGGTTCCAGTTTTCTTCTCCTAATACCAACCGATCAATAACCTTTATGTTTGCAGAGAAAACCAAAATATCTGGG
>PUKG01000105.1 GCA_003550445.1 Halobacteroidaceae bacterium | reverse complement strand
GCAACCTCTCTTGCAAGGACTATTGGAGCGGGAACACTTATCTTTTTAATTATTTATAAACACCCCAATCTCCGGTTAAAGGGTCTGGGAATGAAGGTTCGTTTTGACCTGATCAAGAGGATCTTAAATATCGGTCTTCCGGCTAGTGGGGAACAATTGATCATGCGGTTAGGACAGCTTTTTTATGAGCGGATGGTGGCTTCCCTTGGAACAGCGGCTTATGCAGCTCATCAGGTTGCTTTAAAGGCTGAAGCTTTTTCCTATATGCCGGGCTTTGGTCTTGCCGTGGCAACGGCAACAATTGTAGGGAAAAATTTAGGATCAGGACAGCCCGAGGAAGCGAGCGCCGGTGCCCATGAATCGTGGAAAATGGGCCTGGCAATTATGGGGACAATGGGGATTATATTTTTTTTCTTCCCTCAATATTTAATGAGGCTTTTTGTAGACGACCCGGAAATTATCCAGCTTGGGGCGGGATGTTTGAGGATTGTGGCCTTTGCTCAGCTACCCATGGCTACCCACTTTATTTATTCCTGGGGTTTAAGGGGAGCAGGGGAAACAAAAAGTGTTTTTTATAGCACCGCAGTTGCTACCTGGGCTGGAAGGTTGCTTTTTGGGTTTATTTTTATCCGGATTCTTGACCTGGGGCTTTATGGGGCCTGGCTGGCAATGGTGGTGGACTGGCTTTTAAGGGGGGCTTATGTCCGCTTGAGGTTTATCCGGGGACAGTGGAAAAAAATCCAGGTTTAGGTCTTATAAAAGGGAGTGAAGTTGTTGCCTTTTCTTAACCGGTTATTTTATGCTGCTGGTGGTGCAGGATTCAACCTCCTGGAACGAGTCCTGACAACCTGGTTGATGTATTATTATGTTCCCCCGGGGGATTCTGTTCGAAACCCCCTTGTTGCGGCGGGTATTTTTGGTTCAATTATGTTTTTTGGCAGGGTGGTGGATGCCCTTGCCGATCCTTTAATTAGTAACTGGTCTGATAATTCGCGGGCTTCAAGGGGAAGGCGCTGGCCCTTTTTATTCTGGGGGGCAGTACCCCTTGTCGGGATAACAATTTTTATGTTTTATCCCCCGGTTGCTGACGAAAGCGCTGCAAATGCTTTTTTCCTTGCTATTATGCTCGGTTTATTTTTCTTCTTTTTTACCTTTTATGTTTGTCCCTACCTTGCCTTATTACCTGAAATAGCCCGGAGTCAAAGGGAAAGAGTGGATCTTAGTACCCTGCAGGCCGTTTTTATTCTCCTGGGAACTGCCCTGGCTATGGTAGCTTCAGGACCTCTTGTAGAAAGATTTGGGTTTGCTGCAATGGTCTGGATAATGGGTTTAATTGCTCTACTGTTTTTATATATGCCTGTATTTGCCGTTAATGAAAAGAAGTTTTCCCGGGCTAAACCTGCGGGAATGAAACTCGGGGAATCCCTGAAAAAGACCTTCCAAAACAAAGCATTTTTAATTTATCTGGTTGGCAATGCATTGTACTGGTTTGGCTTCAATATAATAACAATGGGAGTTCCTTACTATGTCACTGTTCTAATTGGAGTAGGGGAGGGACAGGTCAGCGTTTTTTTGGGAGCGGTTTTTGGAGTTGCTTTTGTTTGTTTCCCCCTGGTAAATATGGCTTCCAAAAGGTGGGGGAAAAAATCGGTAATGCTGTTCAGCCTGGGAGCCTTAATCCTTCTTCTCCCAATGATTTTCTTTTTTAATAACCCATTCATTCCGTTGAGTCCCTATAATTTTGGACTTATAATTATGGCTCTTCTTGGGGTTCCCCTGGCCTCACTTTTCATTGTTCCTAATGCAATTGTTGCCGATGTAACTGACATTGATGAAATGGTTACCGGGAAAAGGAGAGAATCAATGTATTTTGGAGCCCAGGGAATTGTCCTTAAATCTGTTATTGCCCTATCTTCCCTCACTCTGGGACTTTTATTCCAGTTCTTTGGAAACAGTTCTGCCGAACCTCTTGGGATTCAGCTTACGGGGCCGGTTGCTGCATTTTTTATTCTTATAGGGTTTATTGTTTTTTCCCGTTATCCAGAAAAAGAAGATGTGGTTAAAGGAGATATTGAACCAGAAGACTTAATTATCAATTGATTGAGGAGGATTTTTGTGGATATTCGTTTTGGAACCGATGGGTGGAGAGGTTTAATTGCTGAAGACTTTAATTTTTCCAACCTGGAAAAGGTGGCCCTGGCAATTTCCAGCCACCTAAAGAAAAAAAATGATAACCCCGAGGTTATTATTGGTTATGATACCCGATTTCTTGCCCGGGAATTTGCCCGGCGGGTGGCAGGGGTTTTGAATGACCAGGGAATTAAAGTATACCTTGCAACGGGTTTTCATCCCACTCCTGCAGTTGCTTTGGGAATACTTAATTTAAGTGCTGATGGGGGAATTATGCTTACAGCATCCCACAATCCTCCGCAGTACAGCGGGATAAAATTTATTCCGGGGGATGCTGCACCAGCTCTTCCTGAGGTAACAGAGGATATTGAAATTGAACTGGAAGCAATAAACAGAGAAAAGATTGGAGTAATGGAGGGGGAAAAGGCAGTTGAGAGGGGGTTAATAAAAGACTGGGATGGGAAGGCGGCTTATCTCAAAAAGTTAAGGGAAACCATTGATTGTGATTTACTGGCTGCCAACCCTTCAAAAGTGATAGTAAACCCCCTTTTTGGAGCAGGTCAGGGTTATCTGGAGGAAATTCTAAAAGAAGTAGGCTGGGATGTTTCTACCAGGGAGAGTGGTTTAGACCCATATTTTGGGGGAAGCATGCCAGATCCATCAAAAGAAAGGTTGAAAAAACTATCTGAAGAAATTAAAAAGGGGCCGGCAAAATTAGGGCTGGCCCTGGATGGAGATGGTGATCGCTTTGGCATTATTGACAACGACGGTACATACCTTTCCCCAAACC
This sequence comes from Halobacteroidaceae bacterium, assembly GCA_003550445.1. Lineage (GTDB taxonomy): Bacteria > Bacillota > Halanaerobiia > B1SED10-174 > B1SED10-174 > T1SED10-26. Next base: position 6,589 of record PUKG01000105.1, on the reverse strand, counting down.
AGTTTCTGGTTCTTGCCTCATTTTATTTCTTTTACGGGCGGGAAAGGGAAGGGAACATAGGTAGAACGGTTGCAACGACTCATTTACTGGACAGAATTGCCGGGGGAAAGGGAAGGGATTTAATCGAAACTCCTGTGGGTTTTAAATATATTGGGAACCTGTTGAAGAAGGGAAAAATATTTATTGGCGGAGAAGAAAGTGGAGGATTGAGCATTGCTCCTCACCTTCCCGAAAAGGATGGCATCCTGGCCTGTTTATTGGCCTGCGAAATGATTTCCTTTTATGGCCAGAACCTGGGTGAAATTTTAAAAACGGTAAATAAAAAGTTTGGTTTTTTGGCCAGCAGGCGCTACGATATTAATTTTTCCGGGAAAAACAGGGAAAAGGTTTTAAAGAGTTTAAAAGAATTATCCCCCGGGAATCTGGATGGAGAGAAGGTTGTTGAGAGAAATACTACTGATGGCGTAAAATTTATTCTGGATGGTGGAGACTGGGTCCTGCTAAGGGCCTCAGGAACTGAACCCCTGATCAGGTTGTATGTTGAATCGGAAACAGAGGAAAGAATCCCGAAACTTGCTGGGATTGTAAGGGATATTCTGGGGATCTGATAGGAAGGTCCGCGGAAGGGAGGAAAAAATGAAACCAATTTTCCTGGTTTTGGTCTTATTGTTTTTAATTTCTTATCCCGTTAATGCCGATGATGTATTGTTTTTCCACGAAGACAATATTGGAGATGATTTTGGCCCGGGAAGTTACCTTTATCCCCTGCACCCCCATTTTTATCCCCATGAAGGACTATTTGACCTTCAGGATTTCAGGGTTAGAAAGGGAGAAAATGTTTATTACTTTGATTTTTCTTTTGGAGAACTCACCGATCCCTGGGAAGGGTTTTATGGTTTTACCCACCCCCTGGTTCATCTTTACATTGACAATGAAGAGGGTGGGAGCACCGAACCCGTAAAGCCGGTTCTTGAGGTGGAAATGAGTCCGGATTTTCCCTGGAACAAAGTGATTATTTTCTCCGGGTGGTGGATTCAGGGACTTGAGGAAGGGGAAGAGTGGCGCTCTCCTGAAGAAGATGTTTCCTGGGAAAGCCCCCGACCTACAAGCCTGGAAGGTTCGGATATTTCAGTTGAAGGTAATACCATCACTCTGGCGGTCCCTATGGACTGGTTGGGCCCACTCAATGATGCTCGTTATTATGTTATTGTTGGAGCCTATGATCCCCTAAACCCATATTATTTCCGGGAGATTACCGAGGAGCCAACTCTCTGGAGTTTTGGTGGGAAGGTTGAAAATGGGGTGGCACATCCAATAATTGATATGCTGCTTCCGGAAAACTTGGACCAGCAGGATTTGCTTGCCCAGAGTAATCCCGTTTTAAAACCTGTTGGGCCTATCCCTCCTGAGAAACCAAATTATCCAGCAATTTTCATAATTATTTTCTACCTCCTTGGGCTTGCGGTGACAGGCTTTTTCCTGGCCCGAAGAAAAAAGGCTTAATAGACTGGCAGGAATTTTTTTGAGCCTGTCGAAGAATTTAATAAAAGTAGGCATATTTTTTGCATACGGAGGTCAAGGATGAAAGACATCCAGTTTGTTATAATTACCGGAATGTCCGGGGCAGGCAAAACCCTTGCCCTGAAAATTTTTGAAGATCAGGGTTTTTTTTGTATAGACAACCTGCCACCAGCATTTTTAACAAAACTATATGAACTCTGCCTGCATGGTGCCGGCCAGGTGGAAAGACTGGCCGTTGTTATCGATATCCGGGGAGGGGATTTTTTTGATGCCCTATTTCAGGAATTACAGGAAATGGAAACCAAGGGGTACCGTTTTGAAATTCTATTCCTGGAAGCGGGGGACGAAACAATTGTAAGAAGGTATAAGGAGAGCAGGCGCCGCCACCCCCTTGCTCCTGAAGGAAGGATCCTGGAAGGGATTGATCAGGAGAGGAAAAAACTTGAAGAACTCAGGGGGAAAGCCCACCGGGTAATTGATACCTCTGAAATGTCCAAAGAACGGTTTTCCGGGATTTTGGGGAGCTATTTTTTCACCGAAGAAAAACAAAAAAAGATGAGTATCAATATTATTTCCTTTGGTTATAAACATGGAGTTCCCCTGGATGCTGACCTTGTAATGGATGTAAGATTTTTGCCGAATCCCCATTATGTACCTTCGCTTCAGCCTTTTACCGGGGAAGATCAGGAAGTGCAGGATTATGTTTGCAAATGGCCCCTGACCCGCCGTTTTATGGAGAAGTTTTTTAACCTTGTACTTTTTTTGCTCCCCCAGTTTATTAATGAAGGCAAATCAAATCTGGTAATTGCCATAGGATGTACCGGAGGCAGGCATAGATCCGTTGCAATTGGGGAGAGATTAAAAAGGTTTTTGGTGGAAAGAGGTTATAATGTCCAATTAGAGCATCGAGATAAAATGAAGGGCGCAGTTTAGTGTAGGAGGGGAGTTTATGCTGCGATGGCTTTTGCCGGGAATGAAGGTCAAACGCTGGCTGGCTATTGCCCTTGGCGGTTTAATCTTAATTTTAATCAGCTTATTATTTCTTTTAGATATAAGGATTTTTAATGATCTGACCCAACTGGTGGCCATCCTGGAGGAAGAACTGGTTCCTGCAGCAGGAATTCTAATTGGCCTTCTGACCCTGGGTGGAGGCATTCTATTCCTTGCTCTGGGGTTAAGGGGTATGGTCAACTCCCTATTTAAGAGCCTACAGCCTGATGAGAAAAATGACCTGGCTACTGTAGTTTACCACCGCAGGATGCAGGAGCGAGGACCCCGTGTGGTAGTAATGGGGGGAGGAACCGGCCTGGCTACAATGCTCCGGGGAATTAAGGAATACACCAGTAATATTACGGCAATTGTAACGGTTACCGATGATGGTGGAAGTTCCGGAAAAATCAGGGATGAAATGGGGATTTTACCCCCGGGAGATATTCGAAATTGCCTTGTAGCCCTTGCGGATGCTGAGCCTTTAATGCAGAAACTTTTCCAGTACAGGTTTTACGATAACGATGACCTAAACGGGCATAGTTTTGGAAACCTATTTATAGCTGCAATGTCAAAGATTTCTGGGGACTTCGAAACGGCGATCCGGCATTCAAGTCGGGTTCTGGCGGTTAGGGGAAAGGTTCTTCCTTCCACACTAACCAATTGCATGCTCTGTGCCCGCTATACCGATGGGACGGAAACCTGCGGGGAAACCAATATACCCCGGCCGGATAGAAGAATTGACAAGGTTTACCTCAGCCCTTTAAACTGCAAACCCCATCCCGATACAATAGAGGCAATTAAAGAGGCCGAAATAATTGTTCTCGGGCCGGGAAGCCTTTATACCAGCATAATTCCCAACCTCCTTGTAAAGGGAATTCCCGAAGCTTTAAGAGCTTCTGAGGCTTTAAAATTGTATGTGTGTAATGTTATGACTCAGGCAGGAGAGACCCAGGGTTATGATGCCCTTGATCACCTGGAAGCTATTGAGAAACATAGTGGAGGAAGAATTGCTGATTATATTATTGTAAATAATAAAAAAGTAAACCCCAGGTCTGCTTCCCGGTACGAAGAAGAAGGATCCTATCCTGTTTCTTTTAAGTACGAGAGTTTAAAAAACAAAGGAATCAACGTTATTGAAAGTCCTTTACTCGATGAAGAGAATTATATCAGGCATAACCCCCAGGCTCTTGCCCGGGAGATAATGGGAGTTGCCGGTTATTTAAGAAATGGGAGGGAGAACCCCCTTTTAAGGCTCTGGAACTGGGGTTGGTAAAATGTCTTTCAGCAACAGGGTAAAAGATGAACTTGTCCGCCTTCCCCTGGGAATGCCGGTTGAGATTAAGGCTGAACTTGCCGGAATGTTATTAAGCAGCGGGACATTGAATATTGATAACAGGGGACTGGGTTTAAACTGGGAAACAGAAGGGGCACAGGTTGCACGCCGACTGTATGCCCTTTTAAGGCGGATCCAGGAGGACCTTAAGATTCAGATTCGAGTTGGAGGTGGAGGGCAGGTTGGAAGCAGCCAGCGCTACCGTCTTGAAGTTGCTCCCCAGGAAAACCTAACCAGGTTAATGGAAGAATTGGGTTTGGTGGAGAAAAACCGCTTTCCTACCGGGCAGGTTCCCTGGAAACTTCTGAAGGGGGAGAATCCCCGCAGGGCTTTTTTAAGGGGCTATTTTCTGGGAAGGGGCTCAATTAATAACCCTGGATCCGGTTATTATTTGGAAATCCTCTGCGAGCGAAAAGAAATTGCAGAAGGAATTCAACAGGTGGAAAGTAGACTGGGATTAACCCCGGGGATAAGAAATAGAAGGAATTTCTGGTTGGTTTATCTGAACCGGGCAGAGGATATTTTAAACTTTTTAAATCTAACGGGTGCACATCGTATCCTTCTTGATGTGGAAAGCAACAGAATTTTTAAAGAAATGCGGGGGACGGTAAACCGCAGGGTAAATTGGGAAACTGCAAACCTGGAAAAAACCATCCAGGCCGGATTGAAACAGTTGGAGGATATCAGGACAATTTCCCTGAACCTGGGTTTAACTAACCTTCCCCCCGGACTTCAAGATATAGCACGCTTACGGATTCGTTATCCCCACCTCACCTTAAAAGAACTTGGGGATCGGTGCAATCCCCCTGTTGGGAAATCGGGTGTTAATCACCGAATGCGTCGAATCAGTAGAATTGCCGAGGAAATTCGGAAAGAGGGGAAGTGAAATAACATGCAGATGAACTTGAATCTGCGTTTAGAGCAAAAACAAACCTTAATAATGACACCCCGATTACAGCAGGCCTTAAATATTTTGCAGCTGTCCACTCTGGATCTTAAAGAACTTTTGCAAAAAGAGGCCCAGGAAAATCCCCTTCTGGAAGTCGGTGAGCAGGAAGATACTGTCAGCCTGGACAATTATAGTTCGGAAGAGTGGGAAGAGATTTTTGCCAACACAGATTATGCTTTTAACCAGGAAGTAAAATCTAATGGAAACGAAAGGGTAGAAGAAAAAATACTGGCCCAGCCCATCAGCCGGGATGAATATTTAACAAGGCAAATGAACCTGCTCCTTCCAGATGAGATTCGGCAAAAGATTGCTTCATTTCTTATCGGTTCCTTAGATGAAAAGGGTTATCTTGCAATTTCCATTCACCAGGTATCAAGGTTGCTCGGAGTTTCTACTGATGAGGTTGAGGAAGTTCGAGAACTATTACTTGAACAGGACCCCCCGGGGCATGGAGCGGTAAATATTCAGGAAGCCCTTGCTCATCAGCTGGCTGCTCTTGAAGCACCCGAACAACAAAAGGAATGGGCACGGAAAATAATCGGCAGACACTGGGCCGAGCTTACCAGGGGAAAATGGCCATCCATCCGTAGTAAGTTTGAACCGGGCCCCGAGGCTTTTGACAGAGGGGTTAACCTTTTGCGCTCCCTTTATCCCTATCCGTCTGCAGCCTACGAAGAGCAGCAGGTTCGCTACCTTGAACCCGATATTATCCTGGTTAGGGTGGATAACGAATGGAGAATTATTATGAATGATGCTGTTTATCCCCGGCTGCGATTGGGTGGAAATTACCGGGCCCTCTGGCATAAGAAGGACAACCCTGAAGTTAAAGAATTCCTGGAGAGGAAACTTAAAGGGGCCCGCTGGCTTTTGAGGTGTATCGAACAGCGTCGGGTGACACTTTTCCGGATAACCGAAGCCCTGCTCGAATTGCAGGGGGGCTTTTTCTCCTCCGGTAAAAAAGCCCTGAAACCACTTGCATTGAGGGACGTTGCAGAACATCTTGGTTTGCATATTTCTACTATCTGTCGGGCAACAACCGGGAAATATATCCAGACTCCCTACGGAATTTATGAACTTAAATATTTTTTCAATAGTGGTGTGGAAACCCATTCGTCAATAAGCATTAAAGAACTTATCAGGGAAATGGTAGATAAGGAAAACAAACAAAAACCTTTAAGTGATCAGGATATTGCCAATGAATTAGAAGAGGGAAAAGGAATTGGGATATCCCGCAGGACTGTTGCAAAATACCGGAAACAATTGCGGATCCCATCATCCACCGAAAGGAAAAGAATGCTTTAAAAAGGGTGGACAAATTTGGCGAAAAAGGGTAAAATATGATTATAGTCACTCATCAATGATGAGGGGGGATTAAATTTTGAGTAACGATCCATATCAAAAGGGGGCTTTTAAAACCAACCCCTATTATGCCAAAAATGATATTTCTTCCGATCTCGTTGTTGTTCTTCAGGGGTATTTTCCCGATAGAAACCTGGAATTAATTAAGCCGATTTCCCGGGCCCTTCTATCCGGAGAAATTCACGAAATTATTCTTACTGATGAGGATGCGGGTCCCGGGGACACTGTTAACAACATTGCTTACCTGGGATTTGTCGAAATTGCCCGTGCAGGAGTTGCAGTAGCTGGAGACCGCGTTCTTGTTGATGGAGAGGAGATTGGTCAGTTAGCAGGTTTTGATATAACTCACATGCCCAATCACCTTAACATTGTAATTAAAACGGATTTACTTAAAAGCGGAGCCGATCGAGGGCTTTGCCTTGGTCAGACATTAGAAT
>PUKG01000280.1 GCA_003550445.1 Halobacteroidaceae bacterium | reverse complement strand
ATACCTGGTATAAAATGGAATCATTACTTACATCGGGGCTTGATTTAAAACCACTTATTACCCATTCCTTTTCTTTCGATGAATTTGAAAAAGCCTTCGAACTGGTCCTTTCCGGTTCGTGCGGCAAAGTAATTTTATATCCGTAAGGAGGATTTAATATGACACAGGGAAAAATGGACTTTATTGACCGAGATCTGCAGGAATTGAAGGATGAAGGGCTTTATAAAAATATCCAAACCCTAGAGGGAGCCCAGGGAGCATGGGTTCAAATCAAAGGGGAAAAGGTTTTAAATTTCTGTTCCAATAACTACCTCGGTTTTGCAGCCGACCCAAGAATTAAAGAAGCTGCAAAAAAAGCAATTGATAAATATGGGGTTGGACCGGGTGCTGTTCGGACCATTGCAGGTACTATGACAATACACAAAGAACTGGAAAGGGAACTTGCTGAATTTAAAGGGGTTGAAGCAACCCTTGTTCTTCAGTCAGGTTTCAGCGCAAACCTTGCTGCAATTCCTGCCCTTGCTGATAAGGGAGATACTATTATTAGCGATGAATTAAACCACGCAAGTATTATTGACGGTTCCCGTCTGAGCCGGGCTGCAAAGAAAGTCTACCCCCATAACGATATGGATGGGCTGGAAAAAGTCCTGAAAGAAACCCCGGAAGGGAAGAAACTAATTATTTGTGACGGGGTTTTCAGTATGGATGGAGATATTGCTCCCCTTCCGGAAATAGTGGAACTTGCAGAAAAATATGGAGCAATGACATATGTTGATGATGCTCATGGAGAAGGAGTAGTTGGCCGCGCTGGTAGAGGAATTGTAGACCATTTCAATTTACACGGGCGTGTTGATGTGGAAGTAGGAACCTTTTCAAAAGCCCTGGGGGTTATGGGCGGGGTAATCGCGGGAAGCAAAAACTTAATTGAGTATTTGATTCAAAAAGCCCGCCCCTTTACCTTTAGCTCTGCCCTAACCGTTCCCGATACCGCGGCTACCTTAGAAGCAGTGAGAATTCTTTCTGAAAGCGGAGAGCTTGTAGAGAAACTGTGGGAAAATGCCCGGTACTTCCAAAAAGGGATAAAAGAAATTGGCTTGAATACTGGATTAACAGAGACTCCAATAACTCCGGTAATGATTGGGGAAGCCCATCAGGCAGCCGATTTTAGCAGAAGGCTTTTAGAAGAAAAAATCTTTGCCCAAGCAATTGGGTTCCCCCTTGTTGCAAGAGGGAAGGCAAGAATTAGGGTTATGATTTCAGCCACTCACAGCAAAGATGATCTTGATTTTGCCCTGGAAAAATTCAAAAAGATTGGGAAAGAGTTAAACCTGGTTTAAAAAAAGGCGGGGCCAATTTGGCCTCGCCTTTTATATATTCAAATAATCCCAACCAACAGCGTATAGGGTTAGTCCGGCTTGGATAAAGGTCAGGTAAATAACCCCGGGCCAGAGGCTTTCCCGACTGACATATAAGTAATAAAGGGCAAGCCCCAGGATAAAATGGAAAATAAACCATCCCGGGTGTACTGCTCCCCAAAAAAGGGCAAAAAAGATTGAACTGAAAAAAGCGGCGCTAATAGACCCCCATTTCCGGTGAAAATAACCGGTAATGATTCCCCTAAAGTATAACTCGGTACCAAGGGCGGGCAGAAAAAGAATTCCCCCAAGGAGGGCAAGGTATAAAAAGGAGGTAGCTAAGGTTTCGGCATTGGAAATAAAATAGACAGGGGAGAAAGCCTGTGGGCTTTCTCTGGCAGCCATGGGGAAATTGATAAGGAAAATTACGAGAAGGACAAGGGGGATCCCCAGCTTGAGGCCCAGGATAGACCCGCTTTTTAGTTTTTCCAGGGTTAACCCAAGGTAAGGCGGGGGGACCTGGTAAAGAAAGAATAACCAGAAAAAAACCACTGCTAAAAACAAAAGTTGACCTATCACCGGGAAAAGAAGGTTAACAAATCCGTCCCCTGTTATAAAGGTATCATGACCCCAGCGGACAAATTCCCGAATTAAGAAAAAGGAAAACTGCAGGATAATAATATCTTTAATGTTCCAGAGAGAATGCCTTGATTTTTTAGCCATTTTTTCACCTCAAAAAGAAGCTTAGACATCAGGGGTGGATTTCCCTTCTGGAAAGGACTTTTTAATTTGCTTGTTGAAATAATAATCAAAGGAGAAGGGTGCTTATGTTCTGGACTGCGGCAATAAGAGACATTGTTGATATTCTAATTGTGGCCTATGTTTTCTACCGCCTGATTTTGCTAATTAAGGGGACAAGGGCAGTGGAGTTACTTAAAGGCCTTGTCGTGCTTTTTATTACAGCCCTTATTAGCGACCGCCTTGGCTTTACCACAATAAGCTGGATTTTAAGAAATGTTATGACCTTCCTGGTTGTGGCCCTGCCCATTGTTTTCCAGCCTGAGCTCCGCAGAGCCCTGGAACATCTTGGGCGGGGAAGATTTTTCAATCCGGTAGCAGTGGACAGAGAAAAAACCACCCGGGAAATTGCGTCAGCTGCGTTTCGTTTATCAGAAAAGGGTTGGGGAGGCATTCTGGTCATTGAAAGAGAAACCGGGCTTAAAGATTATATTGAAGAGGGGACAATGCTGGATAGTGTTATTTCCAGGGATTTACTGGTTGGGATATTTTCCCCCCATAACCCTCTCCATGATGGTGCGGTAATAATTAGCGATGGGAGGATAAAAGCTGCCTCCTGTGTTTTACCCCTGGCAGAAACAAGTAAAGTAAAGGCATCTCTGGGAACAAGGCACCGGGCTGGAATTGGAATAACAGAGCAATCAGATGCCCTTGCCCTGGTAATTTCTGAAGAAACAGGGACTGTAAGCCTTATTGATTCTGGGAGAATGCGGCGGTTTTTTGATGAAGATAGCCTGCAAGAAAAATTGCAGAGAGAAATTAAAAGGGTATTGGATGAAAAAAATATTTTTCGCAGCTGGAGGGTTAATGTATGAATGAGGACAGAAAATTAAAACTAACTGCCCTGTTATTGGCCCTTCTCCTGTGGTTTTATGTTAGCGGTCCGGGTTGGGCTATTCCCGGCTTTGGGGAAGCAGAACAGGAGAGGATAGTAATAAATTTAGCCCTGGAAAAAGAAAATCTTCCAGAAACCCTTGAGGTTAAGTTCCTGCCAGAAAATGTTAACGTTGGGTTATTTGCCCCCGAATATACAGAGGAAGAAGTAAAAGAAATCCTGCGGGCTTATCTGGACTTAGAGCAGGTTGTTTCGGGAACCTTTTGGTTGCCGGTGGTTCTTGATAACCCCAGGGGCTGGGAAATTGAATATATTTCTCCCCAGGGCATGCAGGTTGTTATTGAAGAAAAAGGGCAGTAAAAATTTTCTTAATAAGCCCGTTTGAGAAAAAAACTACAAGAAAAATAGAAATAAAAAGTTTTTTCAACCCTTGGGAAAAGGATTGTTGAAAAATACTTAGAAATTATATTAGGGGTACAAGAAAAGATTTTTTTGAACAAGATATGGTTCTCCCCGGTTCCGGGAACCCCGCTGGAATTGTTTTAATCGGGCGGGATTTTTTCCGCTCTATTTTATAAGCTTCCGATCCGAAATAAAACCCAAAAAAAGTGGTAGGGTTTTAACTATTTTTGGTGGAAAGGGTGATGGGTTTTGCCTTCAATTTTTGGAACAGACGGTGTCAGAGGAGTTGCAAACAAAGAATTGACCCCTGAACTGGCTTTACAGCTTGGGCTTGCAGGAGGCAGGTTTTTATTAGATAAAAAAAAGGGTTCTCAGGTGGGGCGGGTTTTGATCGGTAGAGATACAAGGCTGTCAGGAGATATGCTTGAATCTGCTCTTATTGCCGGGTTTACCGCTGCTGGATTGGATGTTTTTCTGGGGGGGATAATACCTACCCCTGGAGTTGCGTACTTAACCAGAACCGAAGATTTTTGTGGTGGAGTCATGATTTCAGCCTCCCATAATCCTATTGCAGACAACGGAATTAAGTTTTTTAACCATGACGGAAATAAATTGACGGACGAAGAGGAAGAAAAAATTGAGGAAATTATGGGGAATAGAGATAGCTGCAGTCGACCCGAAGGGAAAGAGGTGGGCCACAAGTTTGAAGCACCTCATTTAAAGGAAAAATATTTAAAATTTTTATGCGAAAAGGCTAAAGGGGATTTTTCAGGATTTAAAGTGGTTCTTGATACAGCTTTTGGAGCAGCCTGGGAAATTGCTCCCCGGACCTGGGAAAGCCTTGGAGCAGAAGTTATTTGCCTGAATGATTCTCCTGTGGGGGAAAAGATTAACCTTGAATGTGGATCCACAAATCCCAGGGAGATCAAAAAGGTAATTTGTGAAACTGGAGCAGATTTTGGCTTTGCTTTTGATGGTGATGCTGACAGGGTTATTGCAATTGATGAAAAAGGAAATGAGCTGGATGGGGATTTCATAATGGCTATTTGTGGCTGCCACTTATTAAAAACAGGGGAACTCGCCAGCAAAACTGTAGTAGCAACCCGTTATAGCAATCAGGGTTTACAAGAAGCCCTTGGAAAACAGGGCGGAAAACTTCTTTTTACCCAAAATGGGGACCGTTATGTTCTGGAAGCCTTAAGAGGGAATAAATTAACTCTTGGTGGGGAAAAGTCCGGTCATATTATTTTCCTGGAAAACAATACTACCGGGGATGGAATTCTTACATCCATTATGCTGGGAAACGTAATTTCCCAGGAAAAAAGGACCCTCTCCAATCTTGCGGGTATAATGAAGCCATGGCCGCAGTTACTGAGAAATGTTAAGGTGAAGAATAAGGATTGGGAAGGCAACACCAGTATTCAGGAGGTGATAAAAAAGGCTGAGGAGAAATTTGGGGATAGGGGCCGGCTTTTAGTCAGGGCTTCTGGAACAGAGCCGGTGATCAGGGTAATGGCCGAGGGAAAGGAGGAAAGGTTAATCGAGGAAATTTTAAATGAGGTTTCTGGAGTTATTAAAAAAGAAATGAATTAAAAAAAGCGCCTGGACTTGGCCTGGCCAAGTTGACGAGGAAGAGGTTTATCGAATAATCGGCGGATGCCTCTAGGCTTTCCACCGGTCTTTAGCCAGTTCTTAAAACTTGCAAGTAATTGTAAGGTAAAGGGGCTGGCAGGTGGTATTGCAGTTTAAAAGGAAGGGTGAAAGAAATGTGTGGTATCGTTGGATATATAGGCCCAAAAGGGGCCGTTCCTATATTGCTTGAAGGATTAAGAAAACTTGAATACAGAGGATATGATTCAGCCGGAATTGCCGTGATCGAGGAACAAAAATTATTGCTGAGAAAATCCGAAGGTAAGCTTGGTGTCCTTGAAGAAAGATTGAAGGAAGAAAAATTTCTGGGGGATATTGGACTGGGGCATACCCGTTGGGCTACCCATGGCAAACCTTCTAATGAAAATGCCCATCCTCACCATGATTGTAAAGGGAAATTGGCCATTGTTCACAACGGTATAATTGAAAACTTTCAGGCCATAAAAAAAATGCTTGAAGACGAAGGGCATTCCTTTTTTTCCGAAACCGATACGGAAGTTATTGCTCACCTGATTGAAAAGTTTTACCAGGGAAACCTGGTAAAAGCAGTCCAAAAAGCCACTTCAAAACTGGAAGGATCCTATGCCATAGCCGTAATTAGCCAGGATAATCCAGATCAGATTGTTGCATTTCGACAGGACAGCCCATTGATACTTGGTATTGGGGAACAGGAACTTTACCTTGCCTCGGATATTCCCGCGCTCCTTCCCTATACCCGTAAGGTAATTATACTGGATGATGGGGAACTGGCCGAATTGAACAGGAAGAATTATCAGATTTTTGATCTGCAGGGGAATATACTTGAAAAGGAAATTGAAGAAATTGATTGGGATCTTGAAATGGCAGAGAAAAAGGGCTTTCCCCATTACATGTTAAAAGAAATTCATGAACAGCCTGATGTTTTACGTCAATTATTGACCACTCCCTTGAAGGATGATGGTATTGATCTTCCCGAGTTAGGGTCTATCCTGGATTTCCAGAAAAAAATTGACCGGATTTTCATTGTTGCCTGTGGAACAGCCTATCACTCCGGCCTGATCGGGAAAGCTTTACTGGAAAAAACGACAAAAATCCCCGTAGAGGTGGATATGGCATCAGAATTTAGATACCGTTCTCCGCTGGTTGGGGAAAATTCCCTGGTGATTTTAGTAAGCCAGTCAGGAGAAACTGCAGATACACTGGCCGCCCTCCGATATGCCCGGGAGAAAAAAGCAAAAACCCTGGGGATAGTAAATGTTCAGGGGAGTACAATTTTTCGGGAGGCAGATTACACATTACTTATTAAGGCTGGCCTGGAAATTGCAGTTGCATCTACCAAAGCGTATATGAATATGCTTGCTGCTTTTAACCTTGTAGCCTTAAAAATGGGGGAAGGTGAGTTTAACGGGGAAAAGCTTGCTGAACTATTACATTTTCTCCGGGAAATTCCTGCTCAAGCAGAAAAAACTCTGCATAAAATAGAAAGGCCTTCCCGGCAGGCCGCAGAATACATTAAAAACTGGGACAATGCTTTTTTTGTAGGGAGAGGATTGGATTATAGCCTGGCTTTGGAAGGAGCTTTAAAACTTAAAGAAATTTCTTATATCCATGCAGAAGCCTATGCAGCAGGAGAATTAAAACACGGTACCCTGGCTTTAATTGAAGAGGGTATTCCAGTTGTTGCCCTTGTAACCCAGGAAGATCTCCTGGAAAAAATGGTTAGCAATATCCAGGAAATAAGGGCAAGGGGAGGGTATGTTCTGGGATTGACTCAGGATAAATTTGTTTCCCGCCTGGAAGGAGAAGTGGATTTTCTCCTTTCAATCCCCAACACATCAGATTTTCTTGCTCCATTGCTGGGAACAATCCCACTTCAGATGATTTCGTATTACGCAGCAGACCTCCGGGATTGTCCAATTGATCAGCCCAGAAACCTCGCCAAAAGCGTAACCGTTGAATGAGGTGAAAGCAAATGATAGAAGGAATTGGGGTTGATATTGTTTCAGTAGAAAGAATAGCTGAAGTTTATAAAAAACATGGCACCCGTTTTCTTGAGAAAATTTTTACTCCTGAAGAGATTCATTATTGCACGGGAAAAAGAAACCCCGCTGAACACCTTGCGGCAAGGTTTGCTGCCAAGGAGGCTCTGGCAAAGGCCCTGCCTTCAGAGAAAAGACCGGGATGGCAGCAGGTTGAAATAATTCCCGGAACAAATGGACCCCGGGTAAAAGTTCGGGGTGAGCAAAGTTGCCTGTCGGGGAACATAAAACTTTCTATGTCCCACGAACGCAAATGGGCGGTAGCCATGGTTTTAATCTCCAAGGAGGTTGGAAAAAATGAAACTGGTAACCGGTGAAGTGATGGCTGAAATTGACCGAAGAACAATTGAAGAAGCCGGGATTCCGGGTGTTATTTTAATGGAAAAAGCAGGGCAGGGAGTGGCTGATAAGGCCGTTTCCATGGTGGGAGAAGGAGAGAAGAAGATATTAATCCTTTGTGGACCTGGAAATAACGGAGGAGACGGGTTTGTTGCAGCCAGAATACTAGCCCACCGGGGATTTCCTGTCCATGTTTTTTTGATTGGGAATGTTCCCGAAGAGGGGGAAGCAGCAGTAAACTACAATATTCTCAGCAATCTTGGCCTCGAGGTAATTGTTTTAAAGGATGAGAAAACCCTCTGGCAGGTGACAAGGGATCGCGAATACCAATTGATAATAGATGCTTTGCTGGGAACGGGTCTCAAAGGGGAAGTTCGGGGTCTGGCAGAGGAAGCCATTAGCTTTATCAACAGCCAGGAAATTCCGGTATTAAGCGTGGATATCCCTTCCGGTCTGGATAGTAGTAACGGTATGGTTTTGGGGCAGGCTGTTGAGGCGGATGTAACGGTAACATTTGGATTGTCAAAGGTAGGACTGCAGGTTTATCCAGGTTGTGTTTATAGTGGAGAGGTTGAAGTTATTGATATTGGAATTCCCCATTTTATAACCGAGGAAGCGGAAACCAACGCAGTCATGGTTGAAGAAAAATGGGCAAGAAAACACTACCCCCATCGTTCAATTGAAGCTTATAAAGGAAGTTGCGGCCGGATCTTTATTGTTGGTGGATGCCGGGGAATGACCGGTGCCCCCCTTCTGGCAGCTCAGGGTGCTTTCCGCTCCGGAGCAGGGGTTGTTACCCTTGGTGTTCCGGCAAGTTTAAACGATATTTTTGAAATTAAAGCAACTGAGGTAATTAGCTGCCCCTTACCTGAGAGCAAACCGGGGCTTTTAGGAAGTTCCGCTTTACCCGTTGTATTGGAAAAATCCAAAAATAAGGATTTTTTAGTCCTTGGCCCGGGTTTAGGGAGAGGAAAGGAAATTGAAGCCCTGGTTGAGGGGCTAATTAAGGAGAGTAATCTACCCATAATTCTTGATGCAGATGGGATCAATGCCCTACCCGGCCCCAGAATTTTAAAAGATCGTCGGGCAAGGACGGTTTTAACTCCCCATTTTGGTGAGATGGCCCGCCTTTTAGATGTTTCTAAGGATGAAGTTTTGGCTGCTCCCTTTGAAGTTGCCAGGGCTTTTGCCCAGGAGTGGGAAGTAATCCTTGTTTTAAAGGGCCCCCACAGCCTGGTTGCACTGCCTGATGGGAACGTTTATGTAAATTCCTCGGGTAACCCGGGGCTGGCAACTGCAGGATCTGGTGATGTCCTAACCGGGGTAATAGCCGGAATAATGGGTCAGAATATTTCCCTTTCTGAAGCCGTTGCAATGGGGGTTTACCTCCACGGAAAAGCTGGAGATTTTGCCGTTGATGAAAAAGGAATTTATGGAATTAATGCCGGGGACCTTGTAGAATTTTTACCACAGGCCTGGAAGGCAATAAAGGAGGATAAAATATACAAATGAATCTAATTAATAGGCCGGTATGGGCAGAAATCGACCTGAAGAAATATGCTAATAATTTGCAGCAGGTCAGAAGGAGAGTTGGCAATGATCCTCTGATAATGGCTGTAGTGAAAGCTGATGCTTATGGTCATGGGAGTTTGCCCCTGGCCAGCAAAGCTGTGGAAGCGGGCGCCGATCGGCTAGCCGTAGCCCTGGTTGAAGAAGGTGTTGAACTCCGGCAGGGAGGGTTGGAAGGCCCAATTCAGGTAATGGGCGGTTTTGTTCCCGAGCAGGTGGATGCCGCAATTGAACATGGCCTGATTTTGACAATTAACAATCTGGAACTTGCCAGGTTTGTTGCAGAAAAGGCTCGTAGCCTGGGGGAAAAAATAACCGTCCATGTAAAGGTGGATACGGGTATGGGGAGGATGGGGCCCCTTCCAGAGGAAGGGATTAAACTGGTTCGGGAAATAAAAAGGATGGAAGGGCTGTACCTTGAAGGTGTTATGTCCCACATGTCCTCTGCTGACGAGGCAGATAAGGGATATACCTGGGCCCAATTCGAAAAGTTTGAAGAAATAATTGGGGCCCTGAAAGGGCAGGGGATTGAAGTTCCCATCACTCATATTGCCAATAGTGCGACTCTAATTGATTTCCCGGAGATGTCTTTGGACATGGTCCGCCCGGGAATAATGACTTATGGTCTCTGGCCTTCAGAAGAAGTTAACCAAAAAGCAGTATCCATTGAACCTGTTTTAGAATGGAAAGCTCGACTTGTGCAGATTAAGGAAGTTCCCGGGGGAAGTTTTATAAGTTATCGGCGGACCTATTCAACGCCCCAAGCCCAGGTCCATGGCCTTATTCCAATGGGTTTTGCCGATGGATTTAGCCGGCTCCTTTCCAATCAGGGTGAGGTTTTAATTGGCGGAGAAAGGGCCCCGGTTCGGGGAGTAGTTTGCATGGACCAGGTTGTAGTAGATATAACCGATATCCCAGGTGTCCAGGTTGGTGATGAGGTTGTAATAATTGGTCGTCAGGGAGACCAGGAAATAACAGCGGATGAAATTGCTGAGAAGATTAAATCAATTAATTATGAAGTTGTTTGTAAAATCAGTAAACGGGTCCCCCGGTTTGTCCGTGATTAAGAGAGAAAAGTTTGATTTTACACTGTTTTTCAGCGACAAAACCATTTTTTTGGAAACTGTAAGGGAAATTCCTTTAACTCGAAGAGTGTTTCTGGAAAGAATTTAAGGCAATATTTTTCCCTTTGAGAAGGAGTATTTCCTTTGATGTATAAAAATATATATATCGTTAGCTACACTTTTTTTCTCCTATATTAGTAGATGAAGTTTAAATTCGGCAAATTTTAAACTATTTGTTTGGGTAAAACAGATCGGACCGGGAGGAGATTGCTATGGACAATTTAAAGCGGGTGATGGTTAGCTTGCCCGAAAGCCTGCTGGATGAAGTTGACTGGCTTATTCAAAGAGAAAATGTTAACCGAAGTCAATTTATCAGGGAGGCAATGAGGCTTTATTTAGCTGACCTTCGCCGGCAGGAATTGCGGGAAGAAATGAAAAGGGGTTACAAGGAAATGGCTGACTTTAATCTCCAAGTGGCACATGAACACAACTGTAGAGACGAGTTGAAAATTTTGGAGAAATACGAACAGGGTTTGGTGGACAGCGATGGCAGTCGTGGTTCGTAGAGGTGATGTTTATTACGCGGATTTGAACCCCGTTATCGGATCCGAGCAGGGCGGAGTCCGGCCTGTACTGATTGTCCAGAATGATATCGGGAATAAGTATAGCCCAACAGTAATAATTGCGGCTATTACTTCCCGTATTAAAAAGGCAAAACTGCCTACCCACGTGGAGATTAAAACCCACGAAAGTAACCTAGAGGTTGATTCTGTAATTCTCCTTGAACAGGTCCGAACCATTGATAAAAAAAGGTTACAGCGCCAGGTTGCTCACCTTGATCCCGAAATTATGAGCAGGGTTAATACTGCTCTGGAAATTAGCCTGGGGTTAATAGATTTATGAACCTTGAGTTTTTACTTGAGGTTTTATTTTTGTATGGGGTTTTTTGCAAAAAATAGAACTTCGCTATTTTTTTATTCATAAGGAGGATTAATATGGTAACGGTTCCTTTAGTAAATTTAGTAAGAGGTCCAATAGTTGAATCAAGCCACCGTGGGGTTGTGGCTCTTGTTGATGTAAAAGGTAATGTAGTGGCTAAGTTAGGCCTTCCCGCAGGGAAAACCTATATACGGTCATCGGCAAAACCAATCCAGGTTCTACCCTTACTGATCCTTGGAGCTGCAGAAAAATATAACCTTACTGACAGAGAACTTGCCCTAATGTGTGCTTCCCATAATGGAGAGGAAATTCATGTTGAAACCGCAAGAGGTATTCTGGAAAAGGTTGGTTTGACGGAAATGGATTTGGAATGTGGAACCCATCTTCCCTATGACAAGGAATCTGCCCGGAAATTAATGGCCCGGGGTGAAGAAATTTCCCCGTTATACAGCAACTGTTCCGGGAAACACGCCGGGATGTTACTTCTCTGCCAGCATATGGGCTGGCCTACAAAGGGTTATGTTAAAGCGGAACATCCCCTGCAGCAACTTATGCACGAAACAATTGCTGAAATCGCAGAAATGAATCGGGAAGAAGTCGATATAGGAATTGACGGTTGTGGGGTTGTGGTTTTTGGCCTCCCCGTTGAAAAAATGGCTTTTCTTTTTGCCCGCCTTGCCAATCCAGAAAGCCTTCCTTCTTCATACCAGGAGGCGGCCCTCAGGGTTACCCAGGCCATGGAAAACGAACCCTACATGGTTGCGGGAAGGGGAAGGTTGTGTACTGAATTAATGCAGGCTACTTCGGGGAAACTTGTCGGAAAAGGAGGGGCCGAAGGAGTATATTGCATCGGTTTACATGGGCGGGACCAGGGTCTGGCAGTAAAAATCGAAGATGGAAACAGCAGAGGTCTTGGAACAATAATCTATCACATCCTGGATGCCCTGGAAGTATTAACTGAAGAGGAGAAAGAAGAACTGAAAAGATACCGCCTTCCAGTAATTAAAAACAGGCGTGGAGATGAGGTGGGGAACCTCAGGACCTGTTTTGACTTTAAAAAAGTTGTAAGGGAGATGCCTCAATGGACCAGGAACTAATAAAAAAAATTAATCTATTAGCTGACAACCTTTCTGATGAAATAATTGAGCTGAGGCGAGAATTCCATATGCACCCCGAGCTTGGGTTTTCAGAGGAAAAAACTGCTGCCCGGATAGTTGAGGAAATGAAAAAACTGGGCCTGGAGGTTAAATCCGGAATTGCAAAAACCGGTGTTGTTGCCCTTCTAAAGGGGCAGGAGGAGGGTCCTACAATTTTACTACGGGCCGATATGGACGCCCTTCCTATTCAGGACAAAAAGGATGTCCCCTATGCTTCAAAAATAGAAGGGGTGATGCATGCCTGCGGACATGATGCTCACACCGCAATTCTGGTAGGAGCAGCAAAAGTTTTGACTGAAATCAAGCCTTGGCTCAAGGGAAATGTTAAATTTCTTTTCCAACCTGCTGAGGAAGGCCCTGGGGGAGCAGAACCAATGATTGCAGAAGGGGTTATGGAAAATCCTGAGGTTAATGCAGCTATGGCTTTGCATGTTGACCCTTACTATGCTCCCGGGGAAATTGCATTTGGTATTGGCCCAATTAATGCGAATTCGGATGAAATAAATTTGACAATTTTTGGCAAAGGTGCCCATGGGGCCCGTCCTCAAACAGGAGTGGATGCTCTGGCTGTTTCTGGACAGGTAATTGTCTCCTTGCAGCAGATAATCAGCAGAATGATCGACACCCGTGAGGATGTGGTTTTAACCTTTGGGAAGATTGAAGGAGGGTACCGCCGAAATGTAATTGCCGATAAGGTAACGATGGAAGGCACCCTGAGGACAAGAAGTGATGAAATTAGGGAAGAGATGCCCCGTTTGATTGAACAGGTTTTACAGGGGGTTACATCATCTTTTGGGGCGACCTTTTCCCTGGAGATAGAACCAAGTTATCCCGCTTTAATAAATGATGCTGTTATGGCAAAAAACCTGGAAAAAACAGTTCTTGAACTAAAACAGGGTTTTAATGTTAACAAGAACTTTTCACCTTCAATGGGTGGGGAGGATTTTTCTTATTTTTCCCGGCTGGTTCCTTCGGTAATGTTCAGACTTGGAACGGGATCAGATGACAAAACCAAATGTTCCGCCCACAATTCCTTTTTTGATATTGATGAAAAAGCTATTCCTGTTGGGATGAAAATTTTTTCAGCTGCTGTATTTAGATTCCTGGAGGGGGAATTGGATGGAAAAAGTTCAGATAATGGTAAAAAATCAAGAACAAACTTCTCTCCTGGCGAATAAAATTGCCAGGCACTTAAAAGGAAATGAGATTATTTTCCTGCAGGGACAGTTAGGAGCGGGGAAGACTTTCCTGGCCCGCTCACTTTTGAAGGCCCTGGGTTTTGAGGGGGAGGTTGTGAGTCCCACCTTTATTTTACAGTCTGAGTACCAGGCCAATTTACCTGTTTTGCACCTGGACCTTTACCGGCTGGAACATGGTGAAGAAATTGATGATTTAGGCCTTGAAGAATACCTGGATAATTATGTTTGGTTGGTGGAGTGGGCAGATCGGTTTCCACGAAACCTGCCGGAACCGGACCTAATTATTTCTCTTTTCATTGAAGGAGAGGAAGAAAGAAGAATTATTTTGCAGGGGAAACCCTGGATAAGGAGTTTGAAAAATGATGATTTTGGGAATTGATACGGCTACTTCTACCGGTGCAATGGGGGTTTACCACGAGGAAGAAGGCGTTTTAGGAGAACTTTCCTTCCGGGTAGATCGGGGACATGGGAGGATTTTAAACCCGCTACTCGCTCAGCTTTTTTCCCACATTAAATTAGACGTTAAAGATTTAAAGGGTATTGTTGTGGGATTGGGGCCGGGGTCTTTTACAGGAACCCGGGTTGGGATTACCCTTGCCAGGTCCCTAACCCTTGCCCTGGATATTCCTATCTGGGGATTATCAACACTGGAGGCCCTGGCAATAAACTGTCCTCAGGGTCAACCGATTTTAAGTCTACTCGATGCCAGGAATGAAAGGGTTTACTGGGGCCTTTATTCCTGGGAAGAATACCGCCCTATTCCATTGATCAAGGATAGGGCTGGAAATATTGAGGATATAGGGCCAGAAATAGAGGCTTATTGTGCAAACCTTGTGGTTGTTGGGGAATATCCCAATAGCTACCTTAAAACTCTGGAAAAAAAATTTCCCGGGACTATTTCAATGCCCCCTGTTTTTAATAACCAACTTCGTGGCGGTGCCATTGCCCATGCAGGATTTTTAAGGTATAAAGATAATCCCGAAGGGGAAAATCTGGAAAGGATTGTTCCCAGGTATATGAAAAAGGCAGTTTAGATGAGGTGGTTACCCTGGAAGTTAGATTAATGCAGCTAAAGGACCTGCCGCGAATAATGGAGATAGAAAAAGAGTCTTTCCAATCCCCCTGGTCGGAGCGGTTGTTTAAACAGGAGTTAACTCGAAACCGCCGGGCAAGGTACCTGGTGTTAGAAAAGGATGAAAAGATAATCGGTTATGTAGGGATGTGGTTTGTTCCTGGAGAAATCCACATAACAAGCCTTGCAGTAGCTTCAGAATTTCGAAGACAGGGAACGGCCTCCAGGTTAATTGAACAGGTTTATATGGCAGCAATGGAAAAAAGACTTTATCGAATTACCCTTGAAGTAAGGGAATCCAATAAAGTTGCCCGAAAACTATATAAAAAAGAAGGCTTTAGGGAGACGGGGGTTCGTCCCGGATATTATCGGGATAACAGGGAAGATGCAATAATAATGACCAAGGATTTAGAGGGGGGAGAAGGGCATGGCGGGGGATTTGATTTTAGGTATTGAAACCTCATGTGATGAAACCTCTGCAGCTGTTGTTGCCGGGGGAAGGTATGTAAAAAGTAATATAATTGCTTCCCAGATTAACCTGCACCGGGAGTTTGGTGGTGTTGTACCAGAACTTGCCTCCCGTAAACACCTGGAGCTGTTGGACAGGGTAATAAAGAGGGCTCTGGAAAAAGCCGAAGTTGACTTTTCCGACCTTTCGGGTATAGCTGTCACCTACGGACCAGGTCTTGTGGGGAGTCTACTTATTGGAATTGTAGCTGCAAAAACCCTTTCCTGGGCCCTGGGGCTTCCTTTAATAGGGGTTAACCATATTCTCGGGCATATTTACTCAAATTTACTGGAACATCCGGAATTAGAACCCCCATTATTATGCCTTACAGTTTCAGGGGGACATACTGACCTTTTATATACTGAAGAATGGGGCAAGTACGAAATTCTGGGAAGAACCCGGGATGATGCGGCAGGAGAATCTTTTGATAAGGTTGCTCGATTTTTAGGCCTGGGCTATCCGGGAGGACCTGCAATTGAAAGAATTAGCGAAACCGGTGATGCTGAAAGGTTTTCTTTTCCCATAGCAGACCTGGGGGAGGATCGCTTCGGGTTTTCCTTTAGTGGCTTGAAAACCGCCGTGATTAATCTTGCTCACAATCTAGAGCAAAAAGAAGGAAGGGTTCCAGAAGCGGATATTGCAGCTTCTTTTCAGAAAACCGTTGTGGATATTCTCCTGGAAAAGGTGGAAAGAGCATTAAATGATTTTCCAGTGGACAAAGTCCTTCTTGCGGGAGGAGTTGCTGCTAATAAATATTTGCGGGGAAGATTGGGGAAGATGCTCCGGGAAAGAGGGGCTAACCTGTACTATCCCTCCCTGGAATACTGTACTGACAATGCTGCAATGATAGCAGGAGCTGGTTATTTCTTGCTTAATCAGGGAAAAACAAGCTCCCTGGATTTAGATGCCAATCCCCGCCTTCAATTATAGGCTGTGAATTTTTTTGGCCTGGCTAATTGTGGAAAATGTGGAAAAACCCTTTCTTCCTTATGCCGGAAAGGGTTTTTCTGTGGAAATAAAAAGGAAAATTATGTAATCAGAAATGGAAAAAACAAGAAATACTGTGGAAAAGATCGATGTGTTTCGGGTTTTAGGGACCTTCCCTGTGGATAAGTCTGTGGATACTGTGGATATAGGAGGTATTCTCAATTGGGTGAAAAATGGGAACAGTTGATAGTGGAAAGTTATAGCAGGGACAATATCCTGCATTTAACATCGGTTTGTTCTCAGAGATGTATTTTTTGTAGCCATCAATTTAACCCTCCCGGTACCGAAGTTTTCTCCCCGGGGCATCTTCCTTTTGGCATGGTTCGTGAATTATTACCGTTTCTCGATCCAGATAGAGAGGTCAGAACGGGAGAATCGGTAAGCAGGGTAATTGAAGGTGAGCCCCTTTGTTACCCGGAATTTTTTCATGTCCTGGAATTATTTCGGGAGCGTTATCCACAAACACCACTGGAAATCGTAACGGGAGGGGACCTGCTTGATGAAGAAAAAATCCGCCGCCTGAAAAAATTTCATCCCCTGAGATTAAAAGTTTCCCTGAACCTGGTTGATCCTTTTTTGCGGAAAAAGTTTCTTTCTTCGAGAAAAATAAATATGGAGTCTGTTCTAAATCAACTATATCACCAGACAATCCCTTACTCGGTAACTCTTGTTGCCATGCCAAATTTAACGGGGTGGCAAGCTATTAAGGAAACAATTTGCCTTGCAGCGAAATATTTCCCGGAGGATATAACGATCTTTAAGCCAGCCATTGCCCGCGTGGGCCCAGAGGAGTTGATGTTAAAGCCCGGGGACGAGGAGCGAATGGAAAAGTTTGTTTCCTCCCTGGCTGAAGAAAACGATATTCCCCTATTACTTGAACCCCCCAGATTGGTTGACTTTAAACCCCGGGTTGAAGGAGTAAGGAAAAGAAGCCCTGCTTGTAGTGCAGGCTTGAGAAAAGGGGATATTATTATTTCTGTTGAGGGAAAAACCCCCCGGTCTCGAGTAGAGGCCCATCATTACCTGAATGGGTTAAAAGGGGAAAAGGTTCGTGTTAACAGGGAAGGAAGTGAGCTGGATTTGTTTATTAAAAATGGTTCTTTTTCTTCCAGCGGGGCCATTTTTTACCGGGATATTGACTACAAAGTTATTGAAAAAATTAGGGAATTGGGAGAAAAAGAAAGACTTGGAGTCATAACATCTTCCGGTGCTTTTCCCCTATTAAATAAGGGACTGGAAAATACTGATATTGAAGTTATACCGATTACCAATACCGTTTTTGGAGGCTCAATTGATTCTGCTGGGCTTTTAGGTGTAAGGGATATTAGCGAGCAGGTTGGTCCCATTATTCGAGAAAAGCAACTGGGGATGCTTGTCCTCCCCGCAGTTATTTTTGATAGAAGGGGAAGAGATCTGTGGGGAAGAGGTAAGGCTGAACTGGAAGAAAAAACAGGGATTCCCTGTCTAGAAATATCCGGGTAAAATTAAAAAGAGTTTTTATTTGAAGAAAAACAGAGTAATTAAGAGAATTTAAAGTTTAAAGTTGTTAGAAAGCCGAATTTTGCCTGGGAAAGTGTTTGATTTTAGATGCTTTCTTGATTATTATAATCTGTGTGACCATTAGCACTCGGCCCAAAGGAGTGCTAACAAATTTTAACCAAATATTCTCAAAGGGGGTATTGTAGTGAACATAAAGCCATTGGGTGATCGCGTGGTCATCAAACCCATAGAAAAAGAAGAGATGACCAAAAGCGGGATCGTTCTCCCGGATACTGCCAAAGAAAAACCGCAGGAGGGGGAAGTTATTGCTGTAGGGGAAGGCCGGATGCTTGATAATGGAGAAAAAGTTGCTTTAAGCGTTAAGGTAGGCGACAAAGTTATCTATGCAAAGTATGCCGGAACTGAATTAAAAAGAGATGACCATGAATATCTTATCATCAGCGAAAAAGATATTCTGGCAATTGTAAACGATTAAAACAAATTGGGGAGGTAGATAAATATGGCTAAGGAAATTAAATTTTCCGAAGAAGCCCGCCGGTCACTAGAACGCGGTGTCGACCGCCTGGCTGATACTATTAAAGTAACCCTGGGGCCAAAAGGCCGTAATGTTGTAATAGAAAAAGGCTTTGGTTCTCCAACCATTACCAACGATGGAGTTACCATTGCACGGGAAATTGAGCTGGAAAACCCTTTTGAAGATCTTGGAGCACAAACTGTAAAAGAAGTTGCTACAAAAACCAACGACGTAGCAGGAGATGGAACCACCACCGCTACAGTAATGGCCCAATCAATTTTTAAAGAAGGCCTGCGGAATGTTGCCGCTGGCGCCAACCCCATGCTTTTGAAGCGTGGAATTGAAAAAGCTGTTGAAGTTGTTGTAGGTGAAATTGCCAAGCAGAGTATTCCCGTTGAAGGTCGTAACGCCATTGCCCAGGTAGCTGCAATTTCTGCTGCTGATGATGAAATTGGCGAACTCATTGCAGATGCAATGGAAAAAGTGGGTAAGGATGGAGTAATCTCTGTAGAGGAATCCAAAACCATGGGTACCTCCTGGGAATCCGTCGAAGGTATGCAGTTTGACCGTGGTTACATTTCTCCATATATGGTTACCGATACTGAAACCATGGTTGCTGATATGGAAGATCCCTACATTCTGATTACTGATAAAAAGATTACCAACGTTCAGGAAGTTCTTCCCCTTCTGGAAAAAGTTGTCCAGCAGGGTAAAGGCATTGTAATTATAGCTGAAGATGTTGAAGGCGAAGCCTTAGCAACTCTTGTTGTTAACAAGCTACGTGGAACATTCAGCTGTGTTGCTGTAAAAGCTCCTGGTTTTGGTGATCGGAGAAAAGCTATGCTTGAAGACATAGCTGTTTTAACCGGTGGAGCCGTTATTTCCGAAGAAAAGGGAATGAAGCTGGATAGTGCTGATATTTCAGTTCTTGGCCGGGCTCGCAAAGTTAATATTACCAAAGAAGAAACCACTATTATCGAAGGAGCTGGAGATGCCCAGGATATTAAGAACAGGGTAAACCAGATCCGCCGCCAGATTGAAGAAGCAACTTCCGATTTTGATAAGGAGAAGCTCCAGGAAAGGCTTGCCAAGCTTGCCGGTGGAGTCGCTGTAATCGAGGTTGGAGCTGCAACTGAAACTGAACTTAAAGAGAAAAAACACCGCATTGAAGATGCTCTTTCCGCCACCCGTGCGGCTGTAGAAGAAGGTTTAGTTGCTGGTGGAGGAACTGCCTTCCTGCGGGCAATTAAAGCTCTTGACGATATTCAGCTTGAAGGCGATATGGCTACTGGTGTGGATATTGTCCGCCGTGCTTTGGAAGCCCCGGTAAAATTAATTGCCAAAAATGCTGGTTTTGAAGGAAGTATTGTTGTAGAGAAAGTTAAAGAAATGTCTGGCAATGAAGGCTTTGACGCAATGAAAGGAAAATACTTGGATCTGGTCCAGGCCGGAATTGTTGACCCTGCGAAAGTTACTCGTTCGGCTCTCCAGAACGCAGCAAGTGCAGCTGCAATGCTTCTGACCACAGAAGCCCTTGTTGTTGACAAGAAGGACGAGGATGACGAAGGTCCCCAAATGCCTCCCGGAGGCGGAATGCCAGGAATGATGTAAGGATTTAATCCTCAGAAATATTGAGGGTGGAGAAATAAAGCAAAAAACCCTGCCTTGTGCAGGGTTTTTGTTTTTGAATACTACAAAATTTCTCTTTAAAGTGGCTAAAATAAAGGAGTTTATTTAATTTTACAGAAGAAAAGAGTATGAAAAAAAACTGCTCTCCTTTACCCGTTAAACATGACTTTTGGGTAGAAAAATTTCCAAAAGTTTTGTCCAAAGGTGATAAGGAAAAACGAGGTGAAAAAAATGTGGAAAGATAAATTCCCCAGAGTTAATCTCACAGCCATACCCACTCCTATAGAAAAAATGGAAAGATTGAACCAGGACCTCAAAGGAGTGGAATTATATATTAAAAGAGACGATCTTACAGGACTTGCTTTTGGGGGCAATAAGGCTCGTAAGCTGGAATACCTTTTTGGGGAGGGGCAGAAAAAAGGCTGTAGGACCGTTGTTACCCAGGGAGGAGCCCAATCCAATCATGCCAGAATGACTGCAGCAGCTGCAGCAAAATTGGGATGGGAGGCAGTATTAGTCCTTGCAGGGAGTTCCCCTCATGAAGAACAGGGTAATGTTCTGCTGGATGGCCTCCTGGGTGCCAGGATTGTCTGGACTGAGGGAGAAAAAAGAAGTGATGTAGTTGAAAGGGAAGTAGAAAAACTTGCCAAAGCAGATAAAAAGGTCCTTAATATTCCCACGGGGGGCTCAACTCCACTGGGTTCTCTTGGTTACCTTAAAGCTGCCGAGGAAATTGCCCAACAGGAAAAGGAACTGGGAGTCAAGTTTGATTATATTGTAGCCCCTGCTGGTTCCGGAGGAACCCACGCCGGGCTTCTTTTTGGGAAATATATGTACAATTTACAGGCGAAAATAATGGGCATTGCAGCTGACGACCAGGACTTTGGGCCCGTTATTGGAGATCTTTTCAATGGGGTTTCCGAATTGCTGGGAGTAAATTATCCAAGGGAGGAAGGAGACCTAATTCTAACCAGGGATTATGTGGGCCCCGGTTATGGACAGCTTGATGAAACTACCCTGCAGGCAGTTAAGTACCTGGCTTTAAGAGAGGGAATTATTGTTGGTCCTGTTTATACCGGTAAGGCACTGGCTGGAGTTTTAGATCTAACCTTGCAAGGATTTTTTCCAGAAAACAGTAAAATCCTTTTTGTCCATACTGGAGGTAATCCTGAGGTGTTTGCCTATAGTGACCAGGTAGGGAGGCGGGAAAATGCTTAAAAATGAGACTGTAGTTGTAATTGATTTTGGAGCACAATATAATCAATTAATCGTCCGCCGAATAAGAGAAGCAAATGTTTTTGCCCGACTATTACCCTATGATACCCCGGTAGAAGAAATAAAGAAAATTAAACCAAAAGCAATTATTCTTTCCGGAGGACCTAATAGTGTTTATTCTCCCGGAGCTCCCAGAATTGATCAACGGATTTTTAATGAAGGGGTCCCGATTCTGGGGATTTGTTACGGAATGCAGCTCATGGCTTATCAACTGGGTGGTCAGGTCCGTAGGGCTGAAAAGAGAGAGTATGGACCGGCCTTTCTTGAGGTCAGCGAAGAATCGCCCCTTTTTGCTGGAACAAAAAAAGGACTTGATGTTTGGATGAGCCACGGAGATCAAGTGTTATCCTTACCTGCAGGCTTTAAACCATTAGGAAAAACAGAAAACACCTCCCTGGCAGCAATTGGGGATTATGAACGGAAATTTTATGGCGTCCAATTTCACCCTGAAGTGGCTCACACTCCCGAGGGGCAAAAGATAATGACGAACTTTTTATTTGAAATTGCCGGATGTTCAGGAGACTGGACGGAAGAAAATATTATTGAAGAAAAAATATCGGCTATCAGGGAACGAGTAAAGGAAGGCATTGCAATCTGCGGGCTTTCGGGAGGAGTTGATTCCGCGGTTGCGGCGCGCCTGGTTCAAAAGGCTATTGGAGACCGTCTTTATTGTATTTTCATTGATCACGGGTTATTGAGGGCCAATGAGCCCAGGGAAATAGAGGAAACTTTCAACAGAGAATTCCAGGCCAAATTAATAGTTGTCGATGCCCGGAAAAGATTTTTGGAGAAACTGTCAGGGGTTCAGGATCCGGAGGAAAAGAGAAGAATTATCGGTCATGAATTTATTGCAGTGTTTGAGGAGGAGGCAAAAAAATTACCCCATGCTGATTTCCTTGTTCAGGGCACTGTTTACTCTGATGTAATTGAAAGCGGCCATGGAGAGGCCTCTACAATAAAATCTCATCATAATGTTGGTGGGCTCCCGGAAAGAATGAATTTAAATCTTGTAGAACCCCTCCGGGAACTATTTAAAGACGAGGTCAGAAGAATTGGAGATATGCTTGGCTTGCCTCCCTCTTTGGTTTGGAGACAGCCCTTTCCCGGACCGGGTCTTGCCGTGCGCATAATTGGGGAAATTACGGAAAAGAGGTTAGAAACTGTTCGTCTTGCCGACCAGATTTTCCGTCAGGAAATAAAAAAAGGTGGACTTGAAAGGGAAGTTTGGCAGGCATTTGCTGTTCTTCCCGGGGATTTGCGAAGTGTAGGTGTAATGGGAGACGAAAGGACTTACGGATCAACAATTGTTTTAAGGGCGGTAACCAGCGAAGATGCTATGACTGCTGCCTGGGCCAAAATTCCTTATGAGGTTTTGGACCGTATTTCCCGGCGGATTACGAACGAGGTTGAGGAAGTTAATAGGGTAGTTTATGATATAACTTCAAAACCTCCCGGGACAATTGAATGGGAATAAGGGAATTGAATCCTTCTTCTGTTTAAAGAAGGATTGTTTAGAAGGAAAGAGAATTAATTAAAAGGGAGAACTGTAAATGGCCTGGATTGTTGTCGTTGCGGCATACCTTTTGGGGAGTATTCCAGGAGCCGTCCTGGTTGCTCGGACCAGGGGTGTGCAGATAACTAAAGAGGGTAGTAAAAATCCTGGAACCGCAAACGTCCTCCGACTCCTCGGCCGCTGGCCCGCGGTTTTTACCTTGTTAATTGATGTGGGAAAAGGGACAATTGCGGTCCTGATGGGAGAAATGGCTGGTTTTGGTTTGCTTGCCGCCGGGGCGGTTATTGCGGGCCATAACTGGTCGGTGTTCTTGAAAGGACAGGGTGGTAAAGGCATAGCCACGATGGCAGGAACTTTATTAGTTCTAAGCCCGATTTCAATCCCAATTTTAATTTTTATTTTTTTGATAATAAATTATTTTTCCTGGTATATTGCTTTAAGCAGTGTTTTAACGGGCTTGTTTTTGCCCTTTTTGCTGGGATGGCAACTGGGTAAAGAAGGGATTTTCCTTGGCATTGCTATAGCCTTAATGTTAATTATTAAACATCAAAAAAACCTGAAACTGATCCTAAAAGGTGAGGAAGAACGGAAGAATCTAATAAAAGCAATTATTTCTAAAAGGAGGTGAGTTTGATGAATGGAAGGATTAAGGATGATATGACTGACCAGCTATTTAAAGCGGTGCTTACTTTAAGGAATATTGAAGAAGCCTATGCTTTTTTTGAGGATGCCTGCACTATCAACGAAATAAAAGCAATGGCCCAGAGGTTGGAAGTGGCAAGAATGTTAAGGGCCGGAGCAACTTATGAAGAGGTTGCAGATGCAACAGGAGCCAGCACCGCAACAATCAGCCGGGTAAAACGTTACTTAAATTACGGTTCAGACGGATATAGGTTAGTTCTGGACCGATTGAAGGAAGATGACAAAAAATAGGGAAGAACCCATAATAAAATAAAAAAGGAAAGGGGTTTACCCCTTTCCTTTTTTGGGTAGCACAGGGGGGAGGAGAATTTCAGTGAATATTGGAATAATTGATGGTCTCGGGGGAGGTTTGGGGAGCCAGATGGCCAGGAAACTTTCAGCAAGGCTTCCCAAAAAGGCGACCCTTTTTTTACTGGGAACCAACGGAATTGCGACCCAAAAAATGCTTGAAGGCTGCTCGGGACTAGGAGTTACGGGAGAAAAGGCAATAATATATAACCTGGGAAAAATGGATATTATCCTTGGCCCCCTTGGAATAATAATTCCGCACGCAATGCGAGGAGAAATAACTCCGGAAATTGCTACAGCAGTTGCAGATTCTCCAGCAAAAAAAATTTTAATTCCCCTGGAACAACCTCACGTTTACATTGTAGGAAGACAGACAACAAATCTGGCTGGTTTGCTTGAGGAGGCCGTGGAAAGGGTTTTTGAATGTTGTTGTGAGGAGGGATTGGATGAAAAAATATGATGTAATAATTGTAGGAGCAGGTCCAGCGGGAATTTTTTGTGCATTAAATTTAATGGATACCAAAAAAAGTATTTTGATTATAGAAAAAGGTAAATCCCTTGAGAAAAGGTACTGCCCCTCAAAAGAAAAGGATGGGCGCTGTGTTCAATGTGACAATTGTTCAATTGTTTGTGGTTGGGGTGGTGCCGGAGCCTATAGTGATGGTAAACTGACCCTTTCCGGAGATGTAGGCGGAAACCTTGCTGAGTATATTGGGAGTAACCGACTTGATTCATTGATTGGGGAGGTTGACACTATATACCGCGAGTTTGGGGCTCCGGAGCATATTTTTGGTGCCGCTCCTGAAAAGGTAGAGCAACTACAAAAGAAAGCCCTGATGGCAGAAATGAAGTTTGTTGCTGCCCCCCTTCGCCACCTTGGAACGGGTTACAGTAAAGAAATCCTCCAGAAAATGTACAATCGGCTCAAGGAAAAAGGAGTTGAAGTTTTAACCAATAGTCGGGTGGATAAGATACAGGTTGAAGAGGGTAAGGTCACTGGAGTTGTAACTGGAAAAGGAGAATTAATCTCTGGAGATTTTGTAATGGTTGCTCCCGGAAGGGAAAACGCTGAATGGTTTGAGTCCGAAGCAAACCGTTTAAAAATGAAACTTGCAGTTAATCCCGTTGACATCGGAATTCGGGTTGAGGTTCCTGCCGTTGTAACCGATGATATTACCAGGGATGTGTACGAACCCAAACTCCTTTATTATTCCCAGACTTTTGACGATAGGGTTAGGACTTTTTGTATGTGTCCAAACGGAGAGGTTGTCCAGGAAAATAACCAGGGCTTGATTACCGTAAACGGGCACAGCCATTCGGACTATAAAACAAAAAACACCAACTTTGCCCTGCTGGTGAGTAAAAGTTTTACCCAGCCCTTTAAAGATCCAATCAAATACGGTCGCTATATTGCCCGCCTGGCAAACTTATTGGGTGGGGGAGTTCTGGTCCAGAGACTCGGAGACCTCCTTGCTGGAAGGAGATCGACTGAACAAAGAATAATCAGGGGGCAGGTAGAGCCAACCTTAACAGAAGCAACTCCAGGGGACTTAAGCCTGGTCCTTCCATACAGGCACCTAAAATCCCTTATCGAAATGCTGGAAGCCCTTGATAAAATGGCACCGGGAATATTTTCTCGAAATACCCTTTTATACGGTGTTGAGGTTAAGTTCTACTCTTCCCGAATTGAAGTTTCCCCTTCCCTGGAGACAAAAATCCCCAATCTGTTCGCTGGAGGGGATGGAGCAGGAATTACCAGGGGATTAATGCAGGCTTCAGTATCAGGATGGATAATCGGGCAGGAGATAAAAAAACGTTTGAATTAGAGAAAGGAAGAAATCACGGTGGTTAAGCAATATATTAATTCCCTGGGCCAGGCCAGTCCAAATATCAAGAGGATGTTCCTGGCTCTCTGCCTTTCAGCCATGGCCCGGGGTGTCCACATGGTTATTTTCAACCTGTACCTGCGGGATCTTGGTTTTACAGAAGCATTTGTGGGGCAAACTGTTTCTTTAAAAGCCCTGGCCGCAGTTATTGTTTTGATTCCAGCGGGAATTATCAGTGATAATAAAGGGCGGAAACCTGTAATGTCAGGAGGAGTTCTGCTGGTTGGGGTAGGACTCCTTGGAGTTGCCCTGGTGGAAACCAATTTTCCCATTCTGTTTTTTTCCTTTACCTTTGGCCTGGGGCAGGCAATTTTTATGGTTACCAACCCCCCCTTTATTTCCGAAAACGCAGGACCCCGGGAAAGAATGCATCTGTTTAGTTTGAGCTGGTCATTGATGATGTTTTCCACTATGCTGGGGAATGTTGGGGGAGGCTGGCTTGCGGATTCATTGGAGATAATTTTGGGAATGGCTCCGGTTTGGAGTAAGCAGGTTGCCCTTTTTCTTGCCGGGGGAATCTCCATTGTTGCCCTCTTTCCTTTAATTCGGATTAAGGAGAAAAAGAAAGGAAGTAGCCAGAGCTGGACAGGGTTTGCCAGACGTTTAAAAGAAACCCCGGAGAAAAAAACGATTTTTAAGTTTGTTCTTGCTTCCCTCCTTTTAGGCCTGGGAGCAGGTTTAATTGTTCCATATTTTAACCTTTATTTTGCCCATGTTTTTGGGTTGACCACAGGTAGAATCGGTACAATTATGGCGGGTGGGCAGGCCGCAATGGCCTTGGCCATGCTAATCGGGCCACCCCTGGCGCAAAAGCTGGGAAGGGTTCCTGCAATCTGTACCCTTCAGGGTTTATCAATTGTTTTTCTGTTGATACTCGGAAATACTAACCTGTTAATACTTGCTCTAATTGCTTTTCTTTTCCGGGGCAGTATGATGAATTCTGCTAACCCCATTACCATGAACCTAATGATGGATAATGTTTCAGATAAAATGAAAGGAACTGCTACCAGCCTACATCAACTGGTTTTTCAGCTGGGTTGGACCATTTGCGGGCCAATTAGCGGAATGTTAATTGCTGGCTTTAGTTACCAGTTTGTTTTCCAGGTTGCAGCTATTTTTTATATCTTCTCAACAATTTTCTTTTATTTCATGTTCCGGGGCCTTGAAATTCAGGCTGCAGAACAGGAAAGATAAAAGGAAAAAATTTCTTTACAAAACCAAAAGAAAAAGCTAAACTTATAGGAGAAAAGAGAGGAGGTGGCTTGGATGAAATACCGGTTATTTATGGTTTTAGCATTAATTTTTTTATTTTCTGGTATTGTCCAGGCAGGCTCAGGTGTTACTTTTGGGGGAAGCAGAACTGTAGGACCGGATGAGACAGTTTTTGGAGATCTTGTTATATTTGGGGGACGAGTGGAAGTTTTTGGAACGATAGAGGGGGATTTAATAAGTATTGGCGGCGATGCCCTGGTTGAAGGTCGGATAACGGGGGATCTTGTAAATGTTGGTGGGAACCTGCGCATGGAAAGAGGTTCAAGTGTTGAAGGAGATCTTGTCCAGGTAGGAGGTTCAGTTTGGAGAGATCCCCAGGTTCAGATTGGAGGAAGTTTCCGTAGTTATGGCATAACTGAACCTTTCCGGGTAGGGTTTCCCGGCTGGGTTTTTAGACCGGTTGTTTCGGCATGGGGATCGGTTTTTGGATTTTTTTACCAGCTACTTTTTACCCTTCTTGTAGCCTTTTTATTTTCCAATAATGTCAGGGGTGTAGCCTCAACGTTAAAAAGAGAATGGGGAATGTCACTTCTTGTTGGATTTTTAGGTTTCATTCTTTTGGTCCCGGCTGTTCTGTTTTTAATAATAACAATCTTGGGGATCCCTCTGGCTTTAATTGTTTTGTTGGGGTATTACCTGGCCATAATTTTAGGACAGGTGGGAATATTTTTCCTTTTGGGAGAGTGGCTTTTGGAAAAATTTGGCCGTAAGGATGAAAAGGTAATTGGTGTAGCGGTAGTTGGTTTACTGGGAATTTTTATTGTCAGGCTTTTAATCAGGCTTGTCCCATTTATCGGAGGCCCGATCCACGCTGTGATAATGGCCTTGATTTATATGATTGCCCTTGGTGTTACCCTGAAAAGCCGTTTTGGAACCAATAAGCCCTGGATAGCCCGGGGTTAGAAAAAACAAAAAACCCCGGCCTAAAATTGGGCCGGGGAAATATTATAACTGGTCGGAGCGCCGGGATTTGAACCCGGGGCCTCTGCCTCCCGAAGACAGCGCGCTTCCAAGCTGCGCTACGCTCCGCATTTTCATATTAGAGTATATCATTTGAAAAAGTATTTGTAAAGGGAAGGAGTTTGCCGGGTATGCTAAAAACTATTCTTTTTTCCCTGGTTTTGATGGTTGTTCTGGTTCAACCCGTTGAGGGTGCAATGTTTTTCAACTGGCAGCAAATTGAAACCGAAAATTTTAGGGTTTATTTCCCTGCTGGCCTTGAAGGTCCCGCCAATCAGGCTGCAGAAATTGCTGAAGATGTCCATGTTCAGCTTACCGGTTTTTTGAATTTTGAACCCAAAAGAAAAACCGATCTGATAATTTTTTCCGAGAGAGATACAGCCGGGGGATGGGCTGATATTTCCTGGGACAGAAGGATTGGGATCTATCTTGGCCAGTTTAATTTGGAAGGTGGTTTTGGAGATTACGAAAGTTATCTCCGGTTACTTATTGCCCATGAATATGCTCATATCCTCCAACTATCAATGCCACCTGAAAGGTTGCTTCCCTGGGGTTGGGTTTCCCAGATCTTTCCCCCAATTATTCTTCAACCCTACTGGTTTATTGAAGGGTTTGCCATGACAGTTGAAACGGATTTAACTGAAGGAGGGCGTTCTCAGAGTCCGGTAATTGAGTCAATGCTCAGGGCCCAGGCAGATGCTGGAGAGTTGTATTACTTTGACCAGATTCAGGGGCTTTATAATCTTGAATCATGGCCGGGGCCCATGGCTGCTTATAATTATGGTGCCTGGTTTATGGCCTATTTAATTGATATTTATGGAGAAGAACTAATTGTTGATCTTGCCCGGAAATATCCCGACAACCCCTTTAGAGGCATCTCCGGATGGTTTAATTACCTTACAGGTGATGACCTTGAAGAAACGTATATTGAATGGCAGGATATGTTAACATCAATTGGCAGCGTTGATCCACAGGAAACAATTACTTCCGCCTGGGGTTATAACCAAAACCTATCAACTTGTCCCCAGACTGATAGAGTTCTTTATTTTCACCAGGGAGAATTTTTCCCTTCCCTGAGGCTTTATGATGGACAAAAAGATCAGCAGGTTGTTTCAGGCTCGGGAATTTACGGAGGAAGACCGGCCTGGTCTCCTGATGGAAAAAAAATTGCTTTTGCAACCCAAACCCCAGAAGGGTTAAAAGAAATGTACCATCAAATTTATATTTATGACCTTGAAACAGGCAATCGGGAGCAAATTACTTCCCACCGGGGAGGGAGGCATCCCGCCTGGTCCTCAGGGGGAGAGATTGCTTTTGTAGAAAATTTAATTGATGGAAATCAAATTTCTGTTTTCAATGTTGAAACCGGGAAAAAAGAAACCCTTTTTTATAACCGGCCAGAAATTGATTATGGGGCCCTTGCCTGGGATCCCTCTGGAGAAAAACTGGCAATTGAGGTTTGGGTTGAAGGAGGAAAAAGGGGTTTATGGATTTACAATACAACAACCGGTTACCTGGAGACCACTTTTGTCCGGGAAGGAAATTTACACCGCCCCGTTTGGTCGGCAGATGGTTCCTACCTTTATACTATAGCCGGCCTTGGTGGCCCTCCCCAGGTACTGGCCCATGATTTTGAAACCGGGGAATTCTGGCAGGTTACCTCAAACCCTTATGGAACTTTTGATATCGGTCCCGGGGAGAACAGGGATTATTTTGTAGTCCTGACCGCCCAGGGTTATCAGGTAAAAGAGGATAGGATTGAAAGAGAAGAGTGGCTTCCCAGGGACCTGACCTTTTTTGTTCCAGAAGAAGATGAAGATTTAAGGGAAATGAGAGAAGTAAGAAGGACAAGCCAAAACTATCCCCTTTTTAGCAAATTAACTCCGAGGCTTGTTATACCCTGGACATCAGAAGGGATTTTTGGTTTTAACATGTTTGGTTGGGATCCTTTGCAACTGGTATATTATGAGGCCAGTGTTGCTTCTGGTTTCCCGATTGCTCCGGTTTACAGTTTTTATACGGGAATTTACCCCGATCAGGGAAGAATAGGCCAAATTGAAACTCTTTTACAGGGTGGATGGACTTCCCGGGTGGGGCCTGTGGAATTTTCTGATCCCCGGCGATTTGATGGAGGGCAGTTTCTTTTACACTTCCCTGTGCAACGGAACTTGTTTTCAGCAGCAAACTTCCGGATTGGGGGCGGATCTTACTTCCTTCCGGATATGATTTATCCGGGAATCCATCTGGGCTGGACTCAGCAATTTACCCGGGGTGAGGACAGGTTCAATATGAATCTGGGATATGCTTTAGATGGATCAAGCTGGTTTGCCGAAGGCTGGGATACACAGCTGATCGGACAGGGTTTTGCGAGGGTAAGCCCCTGGCGGGGAACAACCCTTGGAATATCAACCCTGGGAGGTCTTGCTCCAGGAGATTACCAGGTAAGTACTTCCATGAGAAGTTTTTCTACTTCCCTGCAGGGAGAGATGATCTGGTTAAACCGCCTGGAACTTACCCAAAGAGTCCTGAAAATAAAAAGGGGACGAGGGGAGTTTCCTGTTTTCCTGGATAGTTTAAGGGCCCGCCCCTATATCGAAAGAGGGTCTAGCTGGGTAGAAGGAACTCGAGTTGATAGATTTGGTGGGGGCCTGGAAGGGATTTTAGAAATAGAATTACTCCAGGGTAGAATTCCCCTGGAGCTGGTCGGTGGAGTTTCTTATAATACTGATGAGGATTTCCGTGGATATTTCCGGTTTAACCTGGGAGGGTTTGTCCGTACTATCGGCGAGGAATATTTTAAGAGCCCCGTCGAGCAAGATAATTAATGACCAGATAAAAACCTACTGAAATCAAGGCCAGCGGCCATAAAATGTCAAATCGCTGCAAAAAAGTGACGGGAAGGATTTCCGTATCCAGAAGGTAAATCAGGACCCCGGTTCCGAATAATAAAATTGCCGGATAAAAGGGCCAGTTTCGCTTGTTTTTGTCCTTTAAGGTTCTGGTATGAATTAAAAAAACCAGAATAAAGGCAAGGCTTAACAGGTGGAAGAAAAGGGTTTCAGCCAGAAAGGGCGGGAAACTAACTTTCCCTGGTAAAAAAATTGTGCTTGATAGGGATAGAAGGATTAGCCCGGTTACCAGGTAACCCTGTCTTCTCCCGGAAAGCAAGTAGAATAAGAGAAACAAAATAGAGGAAATAAGAAGGAAGGATTCTGTATTATATAGAAATGGGAATTGATCCCACAACCCGATTGCTCTGCTCAGCAAAAAAATCCCGGTAAACAAAAGGAAAATTCCCGTGTAAGGTAGTTTTAATCCTTTGGGCAAAGAAACCAGTCCTTTCAAAGATAATCCTATAAACAGTTTACTTTTCTTACCCTGTAAAGTCAAGGCAGAGACGAGGAGTGTTTGGTTAGATGAGAATACTAACAAACCTAAATCGACCCCAAAAAGAGGCCGTTACCCACGGGGATGGGCCTCTATTAATCCTTGCCGGGGCCGGTAGCGGAAAAACAAGGGTGTTAACCCACCGGATAGCTTACCTGATTAAGGAAAAGGGAATTAATCCCCGGAATATTTTAGGGGTTACCTTTACTAATAAAGCTGCTGAAGAAATGAAGAATCGAATTTACCGGCTAATCGGGCTTGACACCTCGGATATCTGGATGGGAACCTTTCATTCTCTCTCGGTCCGAATTCTTCGCCGGGAGATAAATCGAATCGGGTTTTCCCCGAATTTTGTCATCTATGATTCCCAGGATTCCAGAACCCTGATTAAAAATATTATGAAAAAAATCAACCTTGATACCCAGACAATAAAGCCTGGAGCAATTCAGCAGGAAATTTCTCGGTTAAAGAGTGAACTGAAAGAACCCAAGCAAATGGGTTCAACTGTCCACGATTTTTTCCAGGAGAATGTTTACAATGTATATACCGAGTACCAAAAGGAACTAAAAAAATCCAATGCCCTGGATTTTGATGATCTGATAATGGTTGCGGTAAAACTTCTTTTGCAAGAACCCGAGGTCAGGTCAGCCTACCAGAACAGGTTTGGTTACATTCTGGTAGACGAATACCAGGATGTTAACCATGCTCAATATCGATGGATTAGCCTGCTTGCTGGAAAAAAGGGGAACCTTACAGTTGTGGGGGATCCCGACCAGGGAATTTATGGATTCCGGGGAGCGGACATTAATAACATTTTAAGTTTTGAAAGGGATTATCCGGGAGCAAAAACAATAAAGTTGGAAGAAAACTATCGATCCTACCAGAACATTTTAAGCGGAGCCCAGGGAGTAATTGCAGCAAATTCCCGGCGAAAAGAAAAGGATTTATGGACCAGCAAGGGAAAGGGAAATCCCATTATTTTAAAGGAGTTTTACAGCGGGGAAGAAGAAGCCTCATTTATTGCCCAGGAGGTGCAAAACCTGGAAGAAAAAGGGGTTCCTGCCCGGGATATTGCAGTTTTCTATCGGACTAACGCCCAGTCCAGAATTATTGAATCGGCCCTGGTCCAGGCAGGTATTCCCTACAGGATAGTAGGGGGAATGAAGTTTTATGATAGAATGGAAATCAAGGATCTCCTGGCTTATCTAAAGCTAATTTATAACCCCGACGATACCCTTAGTTTTTTCCGGGTGGTTAATACTCCCAGGAGAGGAATAGGTCCTGCAACCCTGGAGACTTTGGAACAGGAAGCTTTAAAAAGGGGAACAACTCCCTACCGGGTTTTAGGGCAGGTTAAAGATTTACCCCTTGGGCCTCGCCAGAAAAATTCCCTAGCCGGTTTTTATAATATGATCGAAGAATTGCGGGGAGAAGTAGAAAAACTTGTTCTTGGAGACCTTCTGCAGGAAATTTTGGAAAGAACAGGTTACTGGGCCCAGTTTGCAGAAAGTGATAATATTGAAGCCCAATCCAGGATGGAAAACATCCAGGAACTTTTTAATGTTCTTGAGGATGTTCCCGAGGAAGGTTGGGAGGGCTTGGAAAATTTCCTTGCTGAGGTGTCCCTCGTTTCAGATATTGATATGTATGAAGAGGACAAGGGCGGGATAACTTTAATGACCCTTCATACAGCAAAGGGGTTGGAATTCCCAGTGGTTTTCATGGTTGGAATGGAAGAAGGGTTTTGCCCTCATACCCGGTCAATGGAGGATCCTGAAGAAATTGAAGAGGAACGCCGGCTTTGTTATGTTGGGATGACAAGGGCACAGGAAACTCTTTATATTACCTGGGCTCAGCGGAGACAAATATTTGGGGCAAATGTTGGACGAGACCCATCACAATTTTTACAGTGTATTCCTCCTGAAACCTGTGATGAAGAGGGAGAAAATGAAAAAAAGGATGATT
>PUKG01000197.1 GCA_003550445.1 Halobacteroidaceae bacterium | reverse complement strand
GAAAGGTTATTATCATTTGCAAAAGGCGACGAATTATAAACTCTTTTTTGCCCATAAGCTCCCTCCGGTTTCTAAAATTAATTTTGGAGTTAAAAAGAGAGAGGGGAGGGAGTCTCCCCCCCCTTTTCATAGAAAAAATGTTTTTAGTTGGTGGGGAAATTGAGCCTTCCCTCATCATCCAACCAGTAACCGGCCTCTTCCAGAAGTTCCTTTGCCCGTTCCAGGTTATATTCAAAGACAGGGGTTTCAGGATTGAACCAAAAGGCATTAGATGGGGCAACCATGGAAACTCCTGGCTCTCCCCGGCCATCCATTAGAACATTAACAATTGTATCTTTTGGAATGGCATGGGCGATTGCCCGGCGGAATGCAACATCATCTAGAGGAGGCACCTGTAGATTATAGGTCATGTGGTAATAACCGTGGTCTTCTACGCTGACTAGCGTTAAATGATCTTCAACTTCAGCCAGGTCAATTTGAGCAGGATCCAAACGCCATGTAGGCATGTCCACTTCGCCTGTCAGGAGCCCTGTGAAGACCCCTTCAGAGTCAGCATAAATGATCCATTCAATAGCATCGATATCTATTTCATCAGCCATGAAGTAATCTTCAAATTTGACTAGGCGCTTATATTCACCCCGATCATAGCGATCAAACTTCATTGGACCACTACCTACGGTCGGAATTTGATCAGGAGCTAACTGATCGGGCTCTTCAATATCCACCCAGATATGTTTCGGAAGAATAGGTATCTGGCTCATCGTAACAGTAATAAAGTTGGCGGCAGGCGAATTTAAATGGAAATGCAGGGTTTGGTTATCGATAATTTCCACATTATCCAGGGGACTGTAGAAGGCACGGAAATAAACGAAGTCATTTTCCATATAGTAATGATATGTGAACTGTACGTCTTCAACAGTAATTGGTTCGCCATCATGGAAAGTCATGCCCTCTCTCATCACAACTTCAATGGTAAGGTCATCCACAGGATTGATCTCCTTTGCAATCCAGGGTATGGGTTCAACTTCTGGAGAAAGCTGGACCAGCTTGTCATAAAAAAGGCGTAAGAACATCCATCCCCAATGAGAGTTTGAAGCCAGGGGGTTGATTGTGTCAGGTTCTTGTGAGGTCCCAATGCTCAAGGTTGTCTTATCTCCTAAAGGTACTACATCCAAGGGTATCCATTCGTTGTAAATGTTTTCTCCCGGAACGGTCACAAAACCATCGAAATTTTTATTATTGTAAGCTAAAACCTCATCACGAAAGTAAAGTACGGTAAAAGGTTGTTCTTCCATGGCTAGAAGTTGAGCCTCGAAAACAAATTCCCGACGCTTGTTTACATCAAACTCTACCGCCTGGGATTCAAAAAGCTCATCGTACCTTGAATTTATATAATGGCCGGGATTAACTCCTCCAAGGTCAATTTGATCTGAATGGAGAGTTGACAAAAAATGATGTGGATCAAGGCGATCAATTCTTCCTCCCCAACCCTGAATACAAAGATCGAAATCCTGCCTATCATAGAAGGTTTCAATCAGGGAGGTGAATTCCGTGGGTAGAACATTTACCTTTATTCCTAGTTCTTCAAATGCTTCTTGAATAAGGAAAGCTGCTTCATAACGGATGTGATCATATCCTTCTGTTGTGGTGTTAAGCCTTAGTTCCGGAATCTGGGTTGCAAAGACAGACGGTCCTGATAGAAGCAAAACACCTACAAAAAAAACAATTAACAACGAGTATAAACTATTTTTCAAAACAACGACCTCCTTTAATTTTTGTTTCCAAACTAAGAAACCTTTTTATTCTACGATCACCTCCCCGTCCTTAACCATAAGTTCATTCCAATTGACTATCCGAGTGAAATAGTAAAACGAAAAGAATACGAACCTTCAAAAAGAAATTTTTGTTTTAAAAAACCTCGAAGAAACATTTTCCCTGGAAATTTTTTAGTTATTAGAGGGAAAAGGGTTCCTAAAACCTTATTTCTTTTAAATTTTTCCCTATATCCTAGAATTTAGGAGTCTTAACTTTTTTTCACCTTTTTCCAGCCAACTCAACCCCCTAAGAGCATTTTACTAATTATAATTGTATCTCCAGAGGTAATTTTTGCGTTTAGCCCTCCCTTCTCATCCAGTCTTTTCCCATTCAAAAGAATGAAAATATTTTTTCTCAGATTCCTGTCGGCGACCATAATTTCTTTAAGGTTAAACCCCATTATTTTTGATGCTTCTTCCAGTAAAATATCAAATACAACTTCTGAACTAACAGGAATATTTATGGAGTTTAAATGGCATTTTGGTATTCCAAAAAACTTAACAGTAACCATAACTCCACCTTCCCTTAAAGAAATTGCAATACTGAAGTTTAATTTTTTCTCCGTTGAAACCAAGAAACTAAAATGGTGAAACCAATATAGAAGCAACTTTTTAAAAAATCCAACCCTAATCTTTTGTTCTGCCCCAACCCAATAAACAAAACAAAGTACCCCTTGCAGGCACAGGAACTAATCCTGCGGAGGGTACTTTTCCTTTTCAAGATCAAGTTCTTTCAGTTTATCTTTTGTGATATTTCCTTCTTCATCCCAACCCCGAGCCTCATAATATTCCCGCAGCATCATCTCATAATCATTAATCCCGCAACGCTCTTCAAAACTATAAGTGCCAAATGCTGGTACTTGACGCATTCGGGCAGGTAACTGATCATCATCAAGCCCGAAACCTTCCCTCAAATTAAATAGCTTTTGTAAATTTAAAATCCGCTCTCCCGCTTTAAGCAGCTCTTGGACAGTCATATCCCAACCTGTTGCACCAGATATAATTTCCGCAAAGTGATCTAAAGTCATACCGCAATACATCATAAACTTGCAATTCCCCAAAACATCGGGGAGGGTACAGGCATCCTGAAGAATTTTTACCGCCTTACCTTTCCCTTTTTCATCCCAGCGATCAATAGTTTCCGGGTCTTGTAAGCCAAATGGTATCAGGCCAAAGTCAACCTTACCTGAATCATAAAGCATTCCTTCCAGTGGATGAATATGGCACATTCCCCGACTCGCAGTTCCGTAGGTTACAGCCAAGGCCTTGCCTGAACGAGGGTCATGAGCGGGAGCTTCGAGACCCTTACCATGAATTGCATAATCTATAGCATTTCCACCGATTATCTCTGCCGCCCTTCGAACCCCTTTTGCAAGGAGATCCCCTATCCCTTCCCTTCGAGCAATTTTTTTAACCAACTCGGGAAGAATATCAGGTTCTCCCCATCTTAGTTCAATGCCATCAGTATTTTTTTTATCAAGGAGACCATTCTCAAAACATTCAATGGCAAAGGCAATCGTGCCTCCGGCAGAAATTGTATCAATTCCCAACTGGTTACAGAGATAGGTACAGTGAACAGC
The DNA here is from genome assembly GCA_003550445.1 of Halobacteroidaceae bacterium. Lineage (GTDB taxonomy): Bacteria > Bacillota > Halanaerobiia > B1SED10-174 > B1SED10-174 > T1SED10-26. Next base: position 6,239 of record PUKG01000197.1, on the reverse strand, counting down.
ACAATCCATGTCCTCATTTAAAAGGAATGCAGTAAAAGCACTAATAGATTCGTATTCTCCCCCTTCATGTTCAGGGGTTTTAAATCTGCCATCTTCTACCTTTATTACCCTTCCACATCCAACAGGACACCCCGTGTAACAGTCATTGGGTCTAACCAGGTTCTTTTCAAAAAAATGGCCGTAAAGGACTTCTCCTTTACCCCAGGAATTGGATTGCCAGTTTTTTGTTGGCCAGTCCCCCATGGAATCACAACCCGGTATATCCCCTGTTGTGCCATGTTTTTTAAATTCAGCACTGTCTGGATTTTTACGAACTTCTCTCATTGCTTTCCTTATGGCAGTAAGAAACTTCTCCTTGTCAGCAACCTTCACTTCCTGTTTCCCTTTAACTACAAAGGCCAGTAAGTTTTTTGACCCCATTACTGCTCCAGCACCACACCGCCCTGCAGCACGACCATCACACATGATTGTGGAATAAGTTACTAAATTCTCCCCGCCCGGACCAATGCACATAATCGAAATTTCTCTGTCTTTCATTTCTTCACGAATTTCATTAGTTTTTTCCTCGACCGTTTTACCAAGAAGGCTTTGAGCCGACTTGAATTCAAGCCCTTCATCAGTAAGCACTATATAAACCGGATCCTGGGATTTACCTTCAAATATTACATAATCATATCCGGTTTTCCTTAAATCGGGCCCAAAATTCCCTCCACTTCGGGACTCTCCCCAGCCACCAGTTAAAGGAGATTTAAAGCAAATTTCAATACTTCCTCCCCCCGGCATATGATTACCAGTTAAAAGCCCTGTAGCAAACAAAAGTTTATTATCCGGGCCAAGGGGATCAGTTTTTTCATCAAGTTCAGAATATAGAACCATGCTTCCGTATCCCACTCCCCCAAGGTATTTCCTCATTGTAACTTCATCCAATTGTTCTTCTTTACTTGTTCTTTCTCCAAGGTTAATTCGCAATTGTTTCCCGTAACCTTTAATGGACATAAAATACCTCCTTTGCTTCCTTATTTTTTGGTTCGTTTGGCAAATTGAAACTAAATAACATTTAAATCCCTTAAAATATTCCGAATTTCATCTTTTAAAGCCTGGGAAATAGGGGTTAAGGGTAGTCTGGTGGGGCCTACTGGTATTCCTATCATTTCCAAGGCGGCTTTAATAGGCCCAGGACTTGGCTCCTTAAAAATTGCTTCAAACAGGGGAACAAGCTTGTTGTGTAAATATTGAGCCTTCTCAATATCTTTTTGCTTAACAAAACTATCGTAGAGCTCCAGGCAAAGTCCCGGCACAACATTAAAAGAAACACCAATACCACCGTTACAACCACAAGCTAAATTAGGTAGTAATAGGGTTTCCCAGCCAGTCACAATATCAAAATCCTCATCCTGGGTATAATGCATAAAAAGATTAGAACTTTCTAAAGAAGCAGTGTTCTTAAGCCCTATTATGTTTTCCACTGAGCTTAATTCTTTTACCACTTTTGGAGAGATACTTAATCCGGTTCCACCAGGCCAGTTATATATAATCAATGGAATGGAAACACTTTCAGCCACCGTCTTGAAATGGGTAATTAAGCCTTCATCGCTGGGTTTTAGATAATGGGGGGTAATCAAAAGGGCCGATTCTGCTCCTACCTCCTGAGCGTATTTTGTCAGTTCTATGGTTTCCTTGGTGCTATGATAACCAGTCCCAGCCATTACTGGCACCCTTCCATCAACAAGTTTAACTGTTAACTCAATAACTAATTTCCTTTCTTCATCAGTCATAAGAGTATATTCCCCAGTGCTCCCCCCCACCAAAATGCAATGAACTCCATGATGGATGAGGAAATCAATTAACTCCTCCATTGCTTTCCTATTTATGCTGTAATCATTTTTAAAGGGAGTTACCATAGCCGGGATTATTCCCTTCATCCTGTACATATTATCACTCCTATCTTTTTGTGGTCCTAATAATGATAAACTATTATGTTAAATCGAACTCTAATACCAGTTATAAGGTTTATTTCTTAACTTTTATCTTGTTTTCAAAAAAAGACTTACTAACCAATTTCGGACTGGTAAAAAGATACAAATCAGGGCCTTTTTCTTCAGCAGAGGAAAGGTGGATATCCTTTTCAAAATTCTTTAAAATCCATTCTTTGGTGACCTGAAGATACCCCGGTTAGGTTTAGTAAAATTTTTTACATCCACCAAAGTTCCAATTTTTGAACCTCAAACTTTTCACACTAGCAACAAAATAATTTGTTTCTTTTTGTTTAACCACCGCCTTTACTACATTATTTTTGCCCTTGATAATGTCCAGAACCAGTTATTTTTCTCAAAAAGTAAAACCTATATTTTTTTACATAATAAACTTCTACCCAACCTAACACCTTAAAATATTTAGAAAGGAATGTTAGGATTTTGGAAAAAAGATTTTTTCCACTTAAAATTCCCCTCCTAATTGGTATGTGGTCCAACCTTTAAGCGGTTTTTTCCGGGGCTGGACTAAAACTCCTAAAATCAATTTAAAGGAAAACCCTTTGCCAGCCCCAATTTAAAAATTACTCTTCTTTTAAGAAATTTTCTATATTCATTATGTGTTCATTCATATATTTTTTTGCCTTACTGGGATCCCTGTTTTTCAGGGCTTCAACCAGTTTGCCAACGGAGTTTATTGAAGTTTTCCGGGCTCTGTTGGACATATCAATAAGCTCCATTGTTTCTTTATGAAATTTTTCAGTTATTATTAACATAAAACTTTTTATTATGGGGTTCTGGGTCGCAGAGGCAATGGCTGCATGTAATCCCAAATCCTTGATAAAATGTTCCTTAATAGTGTTAGCGTTTTTCATCCCCAAATAATGGGATGTAATTACTTCCAGATCTTCTTTCGTTGCCCTTTCAGCTGCCAGGCGAGCAAACTCTCCCTCAAACATAACACGGAATTCCATAACATGTTCTATGGTGAAATCATTTATCCGGGTAAAAAAATCAAATAATTCATCATAACGGGGGGAGTTCTCTGTTACAAATGTTCCTTTACCTTGAATCACTTTTAGGTAACCAGAAAAGGTCAAAGAATGAATTGCCTCTCGTACCGAAGTCCGGCTTACCCCAATCATTCTTGCGAGGTCCCTTTCGGAAGGTAATCGCTCTCCTGGTTTGATAGTTCCATTTTTTATTCCTTCTTTGATTTGTTTAGCTACAAATTCAAAGGTTGGTTCCTTTTTGATATTTTCAAATTTCACATTTAATCCCCCCAGTTAGATGTGTCCCCTTAAAGAAGCAAATGAGAAAAAATGTTTAATTATTGCTTTCTAAATTGCCTTGCCCTTCCTAAAATCTCCCACCCACACAAAAAGAAAGTCATTTACTAAGAACGAATTCTTCTTAAGTATTTGGTTGTGACTCGTTTAACTTTCCGACTGATATTGCTCTGATGCTTGCCCATCTTTCTTCCCTTTTCTTCCCAGTAAACAACTTATTCTAACCAGAAAGAATTTTTCCCTGGTTCAAGCTAAGTAAGGTGTTAAAATGCACTTGCAGATGTGGTATCCCTATTTGTAAGGCCCAGAGTGATACCTTCGTATTTATATATCCTTAATAATATCATACGATATTTCTCTCTATGGTTCAGTTTTTCCCGTTGCATTTCATTATTCAATGAAGCAGTATTCACTTTTGCATCTTTTCCAATTTTTTGCTTGTTGGAGTAATTGCAAGACCTCCTGTTCCATTACATTGAAGGGGACGGAAACGACCGGTTTCATATGTTGCATCAATAACTTCATCAAAGGGAATTACACTATCAACTCCAGCCAGGACAATTTCCGCGCTCATAATGGCATTTAATGTTCCCAAAGCATTTCGGGTAATACAAGGAACTTCCATAAGTCCAGCTACGGGATCACACTCCATTCCAAGAATATTTTGCATAGTAATTGATGCAGCGTCTAAAGCCTGACCTACGGTTCCCCCTTTCATTTCAACAATAGCGGCTGCGGCCATTCCCGAAGCTATTCCTGTCTCCACCTGACAGCCACAATACTCAGCCAAAAAAGTTGCCTTTTGAGCAAAAACTGCCCCTATTGCACCTGCAGAAAGAAGAGCATGATAAAAAACCTCTTCTGGCACTTCAAATTCCATTTCTTCTACCACAGAAAAAATTGCTCCTGGGATTACCCCACAAGCTCCAGCCGTTGGTGCCGCAACAATTAAACCTAGAGATGCACTAACCTCATTCACTGCCATTGCATAAGCTGTTGCTCTGGGTAAGGTCCCGGATGAAACGGTTTTTCCCTCCTTGTATGCCTCGAATAAACGGCGTCCTCCCTGTTTTGCAATTCCTCCACTAAATGTTAATTCTTCAGAAATTCCGCGGGATAATGATTGTTTCATTACAGAAATCATCTCATCTAAATTCTCGAATATCTCCGCTTTATTAAGGCCCAAACGGTTCATCTCATAACTTAAAGCTATTTCCCATAATTTTTTACCACTATCTTCAGCTAATTTAAGAATTTCCTTGCTTGAGGTAAAATAAGGTTTTCTACTAGCTCCAGATTTCGGAACAATAAAAACCGGATCCGCTTGATACACAGATAGAACATGTTGGTGGTTTGATATTTTTTGTAGTTCTTCCTGGGATAAACATCTATTTAATTCTAATGTAATAGCTTTTTCTTCCTGTAAACTTATCCTTGGCTTTTTAACCAAGTCATTAACAAACTCCAAAACACCAGAAGCAAATAAAGGATCATCCATCACGATAAAAAGTGTTGGATAGTTACCATCTATATTGGTTTTAAAACCATCTATTTCAAAAATGCTAACAGCTCCACCACCTTCAGAAGCCCCAATAATTTCTATTTTTTGATTTTGACCCTCCCCACGAAAGATTACTACATTTGGATGACTTCCTTGATAAGGCTCGGTCTTTACTTCAACATCCAAGCCCAGAGCTTTCACCTCATCAAAGACTTGGGGAATTTTCAAATTTTTTGTGTCCCAGCCCAGTAAACCTGATACAAACGCACAATCTGTACGATGCCCTTTATAGGTTGCAGCAAAGGACCCTCCCTCGTTAAAGCAAACTTCTGCTTTTTCAAGATTAAACCCCATAATGCTCCTGGCTAACAACCCTAACCGAACAGGGCCTGCTAAATGGGAGCTAGAAGGACCCAAAGTAATCGGTCCCAAGACGGTATTTAAAATACTAGGGTGAAAGGTAGTGCCTTCTCTTTCCATTTATTTGATCCTCCCTTTTAAGTAAAAAACCACTCTATAATGTAATCCTTCGTATATTAATTATGTTAAAAACAAAACCTTTAAAGCCATACCTAAAAATAATTAGGATATTCGGTTATAAATTTACCTTTCAAAGCCTCATCAAAATATCTTTTTTTTATTTCCTCTTTTTAAAAACCTGAAGAAAAAATCTCGAGGCCGACCACTTGCTCCTGTTTTCAATTTTCCTAGTTCTCTCTCAAGCAAAAATCAAAAATCCGGGGAATGGTAAATTATGCGATTTTTTGGGTTCTCTTCTACATTTTAAGGCTAAGAATTCAAGTTTAGTTGCCGAAACCAACGTGGTATGTGGTCTTACCAGTTTGGGTAAAAAAAACAAAACCCTTTATTTAATCTTTTTTTCCCAATTTTCTTTCTGCACTTTTTATATTCTCTATTAACTTGAATAATTCCTTTTTTTATTTCAAAAAAGGAATCTCCTTTTTTCAGAACAAACGGAAAAACCCAGTGGGAAATTATTTTTATCTTACTCCAATAATCCCTAAACCCCTTACTAATAATCATTTTCCTCTTTTTTGTAACCCCCGATCATCTAGACTTTTTTCCAATGGATACTCATTTAAAAAAAGCTTTCTCTTATAATGAATTCAAAATCCGAAGCAAAAACAAAAGCCCTCTATTTATAAAAAACAGAGGGTTTTTATATTAATCATTATCCTAATTCCCAATTAATGTCTGCTGGACTGAACCGGTTTTTTACCCACAATCCCGGGGAAATTTTCTTCTCCCAGTAAAACCTCTTTTTCTACAACTCCTATTAACCCGGCATGGATTAAAAGGTGTTTTGCTGCTGGGATTTGTTCCTTTTTCAGGCTTCCCCAGGAAAAAGTCCCCCCATCTTTCAATACCCGCAAACTCTCTTCAAAAAAAGTTGTCCGCAGGGGATATTTTTGCTTTAAAATTACCGAATCAAAATAATTAGCATCAAAGGGAAGTTTC